>JBMFXK010000026.1:0-13409 GCA_049964315.1 Clostridia bacterium
AGTCTGCGACGCCACCATCGCCGCCTACGCCTTTGGCGATCAGGTGGTACGGGTCGGGGGGCCGGGACGCTTCGTGTATCCGGTCACATCCGCCATCGGACCGGGCCTTCCGTTCGGACTCGGGGCGCAGGTGGGCCGTCCGGATGCCTTCGTCATCTCCATCTCGGGCGATGGCGGATTCCTGCTGGATGTCGGGGATCTGGCCACGGCCGCCCATCATCAGCTGCCCGTGGCGTTCCTCGTGTTCAACGACCATTCCTACAACATCCTAAAGCGCATCCAGGACCACGATTTCGGGCGCCAGCACGCCGTCGACCTGACCGACCCCGACTTCGTCGAGCTTGGACGGGCATTCCACCTGCGGGCGGTCCGGGTCGACAGTCCGACCGCGTTTGAGGAGGCGCTCGGCAAGGTGCGGGCGGACCGCGTCCCCACCCTCATCGAGATAGACATGGCGCCCACGGGCCCCATCCCTCTGCCCGGGTACTAGACGGGGAGGAAAGCCGGAGCGGCGGTCGATGGCCGCTCCGGCGGCTTTCAGAGGCTGGCGATGCGCTTCAAGACGGCCGCGCGCCTTCAAGTGCCGGCCACAATGCCGAGATGGCCCCCACGATGACGCCCGTCAGCAGTACGAGCGCCAACACGATGTCAGGGAGCTGAAAGAGGCCGGGAGCCCCGGAGCCTTGGTCCGAAGACTGCGCGGCCGCGGCGATGGCCCACGAGGGGCTCGCAAACAGGGTCAGGACACCGACCAGTATGGGGCGATGACGGCCAGGGAGCCGACGAGGCGCCGGCTATTCATGTTTGTTCACCTTCCCGGGCAGATGCGAACGATGGCGGTGGAGTTCAAACGGCTGAGGGATCCTCCGGCGTCGAGTCGGCCGCCGATGACGGGAGGTGCGTCCTCCGTGATCCGAACGGCAGGGCGAAGATGCGGGTGCGCACCTCCTCCTCACGAACCGCGCGCCGCCAGGCCGGCAGCAAATCCACCTGGGTCATCCAGCCCACAAATACCCCGGCGTCTTTCACGAGGAGCCACCGGGTGTCGTGGCGCGCCATCAATTCCACCGCATGACGAGCGCGCGCCGACGGGGCCACGGGCACCGGCGGCACCATGACCCGGCTGACCGGGGTGTTGTCCCCGGGCACCGTCGAGAGCAGGGCCAGTCGGGACAGCACGCCGACCACGGTTCCGGCGGCGTCTACCACCGGATAGGCACCGTGGTGGCGCTTGGGATCGCCCAGCAGGCGTGCAGCTGCCTCCCGGAGAGGCATGTCGGGGGAGACGGTGATCACCGCGTCCTTCGGCACCATCAGGCTGGACACCCGCGAGCCTTCGAGCGGGTGGACCCCGTACTCCCGGGCCACGTGCGTTCCGCGCCGGGCGACTTTCTCGGTCAGGATGGAGCGCGGGATCCACAGGACGGTGACGGCCATCGCGACCATAGAGCCTACGAAGACCGGGAGAACGATGCCCCAGTCGTGCGTCGTCTCCATGGCAAACACCGTGGCCGTGAACGGCGCCCGCATGGTGCCGCCCAGCATGGCGGCCATGCCCACAGTCGCCCACAGGCCGGGATCGTGTCCGGGGAGCACCGCACCGAGAAGGGCGCCGATGGCCCCACCCATCATCAGCAAAGGAGCCAGGACGCCGCCCGAGGTGCCGGAGGAGAGAGACAGGATCCAGATGACCGCCTTCACGGCCAGCAGCAGAGCGGCCGCCGTCAGCAGAATGTGGCCGGCATCGAGGCCGCGAATGGCAGGATACCCGACGCCCAGGGCTGCGGGGTCCACCATTCCGCCCAGACCCACGAAGAGCCCGCCGATGGCCGGCCACCACATCCAGTGCAGTGGGAGGCGGTGGTACAGGTCCTCGACCAGATAGACAGCCTTGGTCAAGAGGCCGGACGCGGTCCCGGCGGCGATGCCGACTGCTGCGGCCCAGAACAACCATCCAAAGCTGCCCCAGGGCAGGGGCCGCGTGGCGAAGATAGCCGCGGAGCCGAGAAGCCAGACCCGCATGCCGTACGCGGCCACGCTCGCCACCATGACCGGCAGGACGCTTCGCGGGCGCCACTCAAACAGGAGCAGCTCCACCGCCAGAAACACGGACGAGAGCGGCGCTCCAAACGTGGCCGACATGCCCGCTGCAGCCCCCGCCACCAGGAGCACCCGACGCTCCACCGCAGACAGGGGCAGCCACTGGGCTGTCAGCGACCCGATGGCCCCACCGGTCATGATGATAGGTCCTTCGGCGCCAAACGGGCCCCCCGTCCCGATGGTGATGGCGGAGGCGACAGGCTTCGCGATCGCCACCCGCGCATCCATCCGACTCTCATTTTCCAAGATGGCCTGAATGGCTTCCGGAATGCCGTGCCCCCGGATCTGCTGACTGAAAAAGCGGGCCAGAAGACCCACGGCAAGTCCTCCTGCCACCGGAATCAGCACCGACCACCAGCCTAGCCGCGCGATGGAGGGTGGGGCGAGCGAGGCGTTCAGCACGCCGTCATAGGTCAGATGCGTGATGAGGCCAATAAGCCGCAGGAGCAGGAACGCCACAATTCCGCCGGTCAGGCCGAGAAACAGGGCCACCAGCGAGAGCCGCCCCAGCTGGCGGCGGCTGGTCGTGAAATCTCCGAGACTGACCACGGGAGCCCATCACCTCATGCATTTACTGTAGCGCGGACGGCGCCTGCACAGTCCGGCTCACCTGGGCACGCATAATTGCATCCCCTCTATTAAAGTTTCAACATATTGGAAACCTCCGCCGCTGGCTGTCCAAAACGTGCGACACTGAGTGAGATTCCCGGCCTTCGGACAGCCCTTGGGAGGGCTGTCGGCCGCTTCATTACCGGAGGTGTCGTGTGCTAGACGCGGAACGGATGACGGCAGATCCCAATAGTTTCGAACTGCACTATGGCGCCCCCAACAGCCTGGAGACGCAGGTCAGGGGCATGGGCGCCACCGGTGACAAGTACCAAATTGAATATCGGATGCTTCCCATGCGGGACGGAGTCCGGCTCGCCACGGTCATCATCCGGCCGCGGGCGGAAGGCCGGGTGCCGGTCATCATGGAGCGCACCCCCTATACCGGCCACCTTCCCTACGACGTCTACCGCAAGGCGTTCCAGGCTGGCTGGACGGTCATGATTCAGAACGAACGCGGCACCGGCTGGTCGGACGGGGAGTTCAGCCTGCTCGGACATGTCGCCGAAGATTGTGCGGACACGATGACCTGGATCGCGCAGCAGGAGTGGTCCAACGGCAGTGTCGGGCTGCTTGGCTGCTCCTCGCCGGCCGAGAACCAGCTCCGCATCGCGGCCCAGGGCCATCCCGCCTTCAAGGCGGGGGTGCCGATGAGCGCCGGCGCGGGGGTCGGCAACATCCCGGGCTGCGAGGGTTCGCAGGGGCTCTTCTATAAGAACGGGATTCCGGTGCTCAGCACCTGGACCATGTGGTACCACCCCTCGGCCACCCTCCGCCGTCCGCGGCTTCCCGAGACCGATGACCCGGATGAGCTGGATCGCTTCATGCGCAACTTCATCCTGACCCAGACCAGCATGCGGGATAAGGAGTACAAGACCGCGTTGGAGCGGGTGCGCAGGGTGCCTCCCAGTTGGGACATCCTGCGGCGCATGGGGGTCCCCAAGACCGGCTATGACGCCTATATGTGCGCGACGCCGGCCGACCCGATCTGGGAAAGCGTCGACCTCATTCATGCCGAGCACACCGGGGCGACGCCGCAGCTGAACATCAATGGCTGGTTTGATGTCGGGGCCTACGAGACGGTGAAGCTGTTCGAATTCCAGCAGCATCACCCCGACCAGTACATGATCATGGCCGCCAGCTCTCACTGCGCCATGATCCGATCCGCCTCTCCCCAGGCCATGCTGGGGGATCGCCCGGTCGGAAACACCACCTTCCCTTACGACGACATCATCATGACGTGGTTCCGCCGCTTCCTGAACGGCGAAGAGGACGCCTGGAAACCCATGCCCAAAGTCCAGGTGTTCCTGATGGGGGCCAGCCAGTGGATCACCGGTGAGCGCTGGCCGCTGCCGGACACCGCACCCAGGACCCTGTACCTGAAGAGCGAACGCGGCGCCCAGACACTCTGGGGAGACGGCAGGCTCGACGGCGATGGCAATGCCGCGTCAAGCGCTGCCGATCACTTCATGGCCGACCCGGACAATCCTGTGCAGTCCATCGGAGCGGCCCTCGGGGCGGACCCGGTCGTCGCCGATCAGCGAGAGGTGGAGGCCCGGAGCGACGTCCTGGTCTACTCCACGCCGAAGCTCGAGACGGGGCTTGCCATGGTAGGAGACGTCGACGTCGTGCTCTATGTGTCCACCGATGTGAGGGATGCCGACCTGTTCGTCAAGCTGGTGGATGTGTATCCAGACGGCACCGCGTACAACGTGGCCTGGAGCTGCGCCCGCATGCGGTACCGCGACGGGTACAAGGCCCCGAAGCTCGTGGAGCCCGGCGCTATCTACGAGATCCGAGTTACGGGTATGGTCACCGCCAACTACTTCGGGCCGGGCCATCAAGTCCGACTGGAGGTGGCGGGCTCCAACTTCCCGCTGGCCGATCGCAACTGGCACACCGGCGGCGAGAACGAGAAGGACACCAGCGGCCCCGTGGCCCACGTGACGGTCCACCACGATGCGGGACACCCGTCGCGCATCGAGTTCCGGGAGTACACCGGCGCCATCCGGCCCAACTCCGCGCCCGACCGGGGCTACTAGGCGACCCCATGGCAGACGGGGGAGACCGCCCCCGTCTGCCATTGCGGGATGCGTCGCCCCACCGACGGATGGATTGCCCCCTCACTGCCCCGAGTCCGCGGCCCCCTCACGGCCACATGTAGAGCACGTCAGGTGCCCCTTCCTCGTTGCCCGATCCGTCCGTCTCTCGGACCGTATGAAACCCATGTCGCTCATAAAAGCGCTGGGCACCCATGTTGCTCGCAAACGTCCACAGGCGAAGACCGCCCGGGCGGAGCGCTTTGGCCTGGTCGAGCAGCTGTTGGCCGATGCCCTGGCCGGTGTGCCCGGGGGCGACGTACAGCTGATCCAGGAACGAGCCATCCAGCATCATGAGGCCGTGCAGGCATCCAGACGCCTCCGCCACCCATACATCGCCAGCGCGTATGCTGTCGCCGATGCATTTGCGGGTCTCGGCGCAGGAGTGAACGGGCGGAGGGATGGCGGGGATGGCAGCCTGACGGGCAGCCTGATAAAGGCTGGCCGCCGCATCTGCATCACTCTCTACGGCACGGCGGATGTGCACCTGCCCCACAGTACCCTGCCCCCTTCTACGGTCCTGGGTCAGGCCACGCGCCTTCGACCGCTACTGCGCACAGCACATCTCCCAAGTCCCGATCGAGCCCCGCAAGCCCAGCTCGGTCAGCTTCCGGTCGGGAATCAGCGGCGAGGACGAGCACCCAGAACGCGACGACCAGACCTAAAAGGAAGTGGGTGCCATAATCGAGGACCAGCCTGCTTCCCACGAAGGGGATGGGCTGGAGGCTCAATGCGATGGCACCGCCCGTCAACAAGGGACGCGATGGGCGCACCCCATCCGCGCGCCCTGGGTGGGATCTCAGACACCTCGTGAGTCAACGGCGCTCTCCGGCCCAATCTACGGTGTCGGGGTGACCGGGGCAAGGCTCATCTGCTATGGCCCGATGGGGCGCGGCAGACCGCGTCGCGGCGCCGCATGGGCAGGGACAAGACCACGGCACGGAAGCTGCCCGAAACCTGGGCCGCGCAGGACATCCGGACCGCCTCCGCGTATTGCGCTGATCGTCCCGCGGGTTTCCTGGGAACCCCACGGGGCCGGTTGCCAACGGGTCCTGTCCCTGCCGCTCGAAGTTGTGGAACACCAGCATCGAGTTCGCGCTCGGGGCTGGGATCAATTCTCCCAAAGAGGAGGGTGAGACGTGGACCAGAATGACGAGGTCTCTCTCATTCCGGTGCTGTCAGTGAGTCGTCCGCACGACGCGATCGCGTTCTACGAAAGAGCCTTTGCGGCCCGGACAGTGCGGCTCGACACGGTCCCTGACGGAACCGTGTTTGCCCTGCTCGCTGTCGGCCGCGTGCAGTTCGAGGTGACGAACGGCCAGGACGACACCCCCAGCCCGGATGCGTGCGGAGGCACCACGGTGCGCCTGTCCCTGACCGTTCACGATCCCGACGCCGTGGCGCAGTCAGCGGTGAAGGCGGGTGCAGTGCTCCTCCACCCCATCGCCGACCAGCCGTACGGATGGAGGCAGGGCCGGGTGGTGGATCCCTACGGACATCATTGGATGATCGGGCGACCGCTGGAGTCCGGCGCCTAAGCGGCTGGCGGATGGGTGCGAGATGCCGGGACGCGCGCATCCGACCAGACGGCATCGCGGCTTCTTGCACCGACCCGGCGGTCAACCCTGGGAAGCCAGGATATTTGCAGGCATAATCGATACAACGTACGCCATCGGCTTCATGCAGCGTACAAGAACACTCGGGGCACATGAGAAGTACAGGGAGGCCAGGGACGAAAGGGAGGAAAGCTATGCGCTTTCTGATTCCCGCCATCGTGGCCGGCGCACTCCTGGCCGGCGGCGCCGTCAACATGCTCACGACAGGGGCAGGCTCTCAAGGGGCGCATGAGATTCTGATTTCATATCAGGATGTTCGGGCTGCGGTCACTGGGACACCGTGCGCCACGTCCAAGACCCCTGCTCCGCGAGCTGTGCTGACCGCGGATCAGGCCGCCGTGCAGTCGGATTCCATGATGTTCGGCCATATGTGAAGAGGCCGCATTCTGGCCCGGCGGGCCAGCCAGCAATCCTCATCGCACCACTGAAGGAGCGGGTGGCCAGCCGGTCACCCGCTTTGCCGTGCACGCGTGCAGAGGGCGCTCTTGATGCCTGGGGGAGGTGACGGGTCGCCAAGGTACTGGTGACCGGCATGTCGGGGACCGGCAAGTCCTCGGTGCTGCGTGAGCTGTCACGACGCGGATTCCAGGTTGTGGACATCGACACGGACGCATGGAGCGAGTGGGTTGTACTTCCCGATGGGTCCCGCGACTGGATCTGGGCGGAGGCGAAGATGACGGCCCTCCTGTCCGGCCATGTCGGCAGGCATCTCTTCGTCGCAGGCTGCCGCACCAAGCAAGGCAAGTTCTATCCAGCCTTCGATGCGGTCGTGCTGTTGAGTATGTCCGCCGACGTGCTCCTGAGCCGCGTCACATCCCGCACCAACAGTCCTTACGGGCACGATCCTGCGGAGCAGGAGGAGATCCTCCGCTACCTGGAAGAAGTGAAGCCGCTGTTGCGTGCAACAGCAACGGCCGAGATAGACGCGGCAGCGCCCTCACGTCGGTTGTGGATCGGGTGCTGGCGGTGGCTGACGCATGCGGGGCAAAGCTTCTCCCTGGCACTCCCCACCACCCGGATCCCTCGAATGTCTGGCAGGGCGGCGCTCTTGCTTCGGGTCTGTCTTCCCCGTGCCGGGACGCCTGGGACTGGCGCCTGTCTGACGGGGCGAGCGGTACATGCGGCCTTCTTCTGCTACCATCAAGCCGCCCCGTGGAGTGCGTGCATCCTCCTTGCGACGGATGGCATACAGCCCGCGGTCGGAGAGCGTAGAAGGCGACCGCGGCGGGCCAGGCGATGCACGACTCGGCCGCGAAGTTGAGCGGGTGGGAGGAGATCGGTTGCACAAGGTGGAACCGGCCCCGTCCGCAACGGCGGCGGCACGCCATCACCGGACCATCATGACGACCGTGCTGCTGGCCATCTTCCTCACGGCGATGGACGGTACCGTCGTCACCACCGCGATGCCCGCCATCATCCGCAGCCTTCATGGCCTTTCCCTCTATTCGTGGGTGTTTACGGTTTACATGCTGACCACGGCCATCACGATGCCGGTCTGGGGCAAGCTTGCCGACATATACGGACCTCGCTCGCTCTTCCTCCTGGGCGTCAGTGTGTTTCTGGCGGGATCCATGCTGTCCGGGTCTTCCACCTCCATGGCCGCCCTGTCCGCGTTCCGAGCGCTGCAAGGGGTGGGTGCGGGGGCGATGTCGGCGCTGGGCTACACCGTAATCGGCGTGACGCTGCCGCCTGACGAACGCGCTCGAGCGAGCGGATTCGTGGGGGCCATGTGGGGGATCGCCAGCATCGTCGGGCCCTTGTTGGGCGGTCTCCTCGTGTTCACGGTCGGCTGGCGCGGCGTTTTCTATGTGAACCTGCCGCTGGGGCTGGTGGCTCTGTGGCTCGGAGCCCGCGTCATTCCGCCGGGTGCCGTCCAATCGCAGAGCCCCCAGATCGACTGGGCCGGCGGCCTGCTGGTGGCGGCGGGTGTCGGCCTCGGCCTCATCACGCTGCAGCTGGCCCAGGCGGGATCGGCCTGGTACCTGTGGTGCGGGCTTCTGGCCATCTTGCTCCTGGTCGGTTTTGTCTGGGTGGAGCGGCGGGTGAAGGAGCCGATGCTGGCGCCGTTTCTCTTTCAGGAACGGCTGTTTGCGGTGGCGAATGCGGTCTCCTTCCTGTCGGCATTCGCCGTGTTTGCGGTGCTCGACTATCTGCCGCTGCTGGTCCCGCCCGGTATGCCGAGGGGGTTTGGAGCCGCAGCCATCGTATTCCCGTCGACCCTGACCTGGTCGCTCAGCAGCTTTATCGTCAGTCGATACGTCGTCCGGGTCGGCACGCGCACAGTGGCGATTGCCGGTATGGCGGTCGTCGTGGTGGGGATGGGTGTGTTCCTGACGGCCACCGGTCCCCACTCCCCGCTGTGGCTCGTCGCGCTGCTCAGTGCGCCGATTGGAGCGGGCATCGGCCCACTGACGCCTGCCCTGCTGTCCGCCATGCAGAACCGCCTGCCCCTGACTCAGATCGGGATGGGCTCGGCCACCCAGCAGCTCGTGCAGCAGGTGGGCGGAACGCTTGGCGTGAGTGTCCTGCAGCTGGCCTTTGCCCGTGCCATGCTTAAGTCAGGCGGTACGGCCGTCGGCGCGGCGCTCATCAGCGGCGGGACCAACATCTCCCCAGGTGTGTTCACAGACGTGGTCCGTGCTTTCCACCAGGGTCTCACGCCGGTGCTGGGCGTCGCTGTGCTGGGGGCGGCCCTGGCATGGGCGCTTCCTCGGGGCCGACTGCCTGGTTCGTAACACCCATATCCGTAGGTGCCGACAATCCGCAGGGAGGCAACTGGCATGCTGACCGCGTTCGGAGCGCTGGCAGTGACCGCCATGATGGCGTTTTACGCGCTGGAGTCGCGGTCGCGCTGGTTCACGTTCGCCTTCGCGATAGGCTGCTTTGCATCATCGACCTACGGCTGGCTGGCTCACACCTGGCCCTTCGGCGTCGTCGAGGCAGTCTGGGGCGTCATCGCGCTGCGAAAGTTCTGGAGAGGGCCGGATGCGGGTCGTACGGAGAGGCCTGAGCGCCTGCCGCGCTGATGCTCGATTCCACCACCGGCCGCCTCCTCAGAATGCGACTGGAACTCGCGATGGACGTGAAGATCCACAACGTATAGGCGCCTGTAGCACGTGTCTCGGCTCGGCAGCGGTCCCGAGCGCCCGCTCGATCGGGAGTGTCACGAATCTCATCCCGCCCCCGCGGCGGCGTGGGAGGCTTACGTCCGGCGGGGGCGGCCACAGTATGGTGCGGCTCGTAGAGCGTCCCCTGGCGGAGCCCGCCCCGGTACAAGGTCCGGACCGCGGTATGCGAGGGCCGCGGAAGGGTCGGGGTCCTGTGCGCCGAGTACGGTGCGAAGCCGGTCGTCCGCCATCACCAGCGGGTGACGGAGGAGAAAGGGATGGCGCGGTTCATGGAACCCGACCGCCACCGGTTCCCACGTCCAATCCAGATCTTGGCCACCTGGCCGGCCAGGCCCGCATACGTCTACCCATAGGGATCCACCACGTTGCACGCCCACCATGTGGCCGGCGCGCTCACGCGTCTTCACGATGGTGTCGGCCACCAGCTCGACCGAGACGCGGCTCGCAAACTGCGTGCCGCGGTCAAGGAGTTCGAGCCGTCGGACACCGAGCCTGACGCGGGACACGATGGGCCCCTTCGCGCGCGAGCGGATCATTCACGCCATCGACCATCGCCGGCCGCAGGATCGTCACCGGCACGTCCGGGCCCTTTAGCTCTCGCTCCAGCCGGACGTTGTTCCACTGGGTTTCCGGGGGAAACGCGGGGTGCAGCGGGGCATCTTCATAAATGGGCAGCGAGGCAGGCACACGAGGTTCACGTCCCCGCGTCGTCCATCTGATCTCGGCCACGTCACGATAGACGTCACCCGAACTCACGGAGACGAGGCGGTGCAGAGGATATCGGCCGCGAACGCCGCTGTACGCTCCGAATTGCGCCCGCCCTCCTCGCCTCCGCTCGGGTCGACCAGGGCGTCGAGGTGGATCACCTCCACCGCACTGCCCGATGCCAGGAAATCCGCGCGGCTCATGCACGGACGCAAGTCCTTCGATTCCCAGCACGCCTGCTACACCTGCGGATGCCTCGTGATGCCCGCTGTGAGCGACCACCACGGTGTGGCCCGCGTCCCGGAGACGACAGACCGCCACCGGTCCCAGGAAGTTGGTGCCGCCCAGAAACACACCCTTCACGATGCCCTCCAAACTTTCACGGGGCCGGGTCCTGGCGCGCCGCCGGAAGACACTATTCCGACACGGACGCCCTCATCGCCGCCACCTCAGCCTCCTGCGATGCCGGACACCGACGCTCCAATTTTCTGGCTGTTTCGGGGACGGACTAACCATAGCGGCAGGGCCAGAAGGATCGCGCCACCGGACGCCCACAGCGCCCAGCCAAGATGCAGGTCGGCCAGGAGCCCCACTCCAATCTCACCGACCACCGTGACAGCCAGAGAGGGTACATCCAGCATCGAGAGCACGGTCACCTGAATCGGGCCGGGTGTCTCCGCCGTGATCTTCGCGTTGGTGAGAGGAGTCTGCCAGGACTGGAGCAGTAGCCCCATCCCCATAACCACGGTGAGGAGAGCGGGCGACCCCACGAAAGGGAGGAGAATCACGAGCACCCCCATTCCGAGCTGACTGGCGACAAGCACGGCGCGGGTACCCAGGCGAGCCTCGAGGGCGGGTGCCAGGAGACTTCCCCAGCCGGCCGCATACAGCGCGGCCACCCCGACCCCGAGCCAGATGCCACGCCATCCCCGCGCGACCCAAAGCGGCAGGTCCAGGAACATGAGATTGATGCCGACCAGGCGAAAGCCGACTGCGGCGGCCACGGTCCAGGCCACCACCCATGGCGCCAGGCGCACGGCCCGATACGCCTGGTTGAGGTGCCGCCAGGGGACGGGGGGAACCGGCGAACCGTCGGGAGCGTCATCGGGCAGGGTGAGGATGGAAAGGCCGGCCAGCATGGCTGCCACGGTATTGAGGATGACGAGCATGTGCATGCCGTGGGACTGCAGCAGGAAGCCCGCCAGCACGCTGCTGACCAGCCCCGACACTGCTCCGACGGCCTTGTAGCGTGAAAACCAGCGCGCGCCTCCGGGAGCCAGCAGAGCGGTGTCGGCGCCACTCTGCCAGGCCAGTCCGATGCCATACAGGAAGTCGCTCAGCAGGAACTGCCAGTACACCCTCGCCAGTAGAAACAGGACCGCGCCGGCCATGAAGGCGACGTTGCCGTATTTGAGGGCGCGCACCCGGCCGTGGCGGTCGGCAAGGAGTCCGAGAGGGACTGTGAACACAACCATGGCGACGGAGAGGATGATCTCAAAACTCAGGATCTGAACGTAATTCAATCCGTGCGCGCGGTAGTACAGGGTCAGGATGACGCCCAGCACGTTTGCGCTTTGAAAGAACCGCATGACGAGAAGTCGCCGTTGCCGCAAAGCCGGTCTCCCTTCACGACACCCCAAATCCACACGCAGGCGAGTAATCACGCGCGCGGGCGGGGGTGAGCGGGCCAAGACCTAGCTGCCCAAGTCAGGGATCCTCCTCGTGCCTTCGTATTCTTTGGTTGCTTGGTGCTTGGAAGGAGAAGGCGTGCGGTCATGCGGGACACAAGCCTCCTGACCCACACTCGTACCGAGTATAGCAAGTCGTGTTGACGGACCGGCGGCGGCTCTTGAAGGTCTGGATCTGAAGGGATATAGTGACGCTAAGGTCAAAGATAGTCAAAGTCAGGAGGTGCATGATGGACAGCCGATCCCAGGAGGAGCGTCTCGACATCGTATCCGCGGCCGTCAGTGGGGCGGCCGAAGCCGTGGGTCCGTCGGTCGTGCAGGTGAGCCACCAGCACGGAATGGGCTCGGGAATCGTGTGGGACGAGGCTGGACACGTGCTGACCAACGCCCACGTGGTGCAGGGAGCCGCGACGCTCAGGGTGTCGTTCCCCGACGGGCAGCGGCGAGCGGCCAGGGTGGTGGGAGCGGATAGCGCATACGATCTGGCCGTGATAGAGACGGAGTCCGGGACGTCCGTCACCCCCGCACGCTTTGGGGAATCGGACAGCCTCAAGCCGGGCCAGGCCGTGATCGCGCTGGGCAATCCCTACGGGCTGGCCTGGAGTGTGAGCCTCGGCGTGGTGGCCGCCCTGGAGCGCATGCTGCCGACCGGACCGCACCAGTTCCTGGACGGATTGATCCAGACCGACGCGGCCATTAACCCCGGCAACAGCGGCGGTCCGCTGGCGACCCTGGACGGAAGGGTGCGGGGCATCAACACCGCCATGATCCGGGGTGCGCAGGGTCTCGCCTTCGCCCTGCCGTCGAGCCTTGCCATGCCCGTAGCCGAACAGCTCCTGCGGTTTGGTCATGCCCGTCATCCCTACATCGGCATTGAGGGACAGGCCGAGATTATTCCGGCCGACTGGGTGAAGATGTTCGGTCTGCCCACCGACCGCGGGGTGTTGGTGCTGGGCCTCACACAGGGAAGTCCGGCTGGAGGGGCCGGCATCCTCCTGTTTGACCTCCTGGTGGAGGTGGGCGGCCGGCCGGTCCCGACACCGGCCGCCATCCGGCGCGCACTGGAGTCCGTGCCCGCGGGCCAGCCTGTAGCGGTGCGGGTCCTCCGAGGCGACCGGGTTCTGGACTTCCAGGTCCGGGTGGGCGAGCGGGCGGCCTGAGATTCTCTCTCCTCGGGCGCGAGGGTCCCACGTTGCGGCCGCGCATGTGCGACTTTCCGATTGCACTGTTTGACGCGGATGTGCGCGGTCGCAGACGCTCGGCAGGCACTGTCGGGTCGTCATCACAGGGGTCGCCGAGAGGCCGCGCGGCTGCTCTCCCTGGCTTCACAAGGAAATGCGCATCACCGGGCGCGACGGGTAGGTGCGGGCGACCTCGGCAAATCCTGCGCCCGAGAACATCGCCATCGTACCCGTATAGAGCGCGGCACCGGAGACGTGCGAGGCTCTCAGCGCGCTGACGTCAACG
>JBMFXK010000027.1:0-13089 GCA_049964315.1 Clostridia bacterium
CGGCGCCCATTCCTGCGGGTAGAAGGTCCGTGCCTGCCGGAGGAAACGCTGTGGCTGTCTGCGGTGCTTTAGTGACGCCGACCCCCTCGTGGGCTGGGACCGCGACCGGAGCCGCTACTACTTTGGGGACCCACACGGTGGCCCTATAAGAGCCGGCTCTACACTCCCCAAAGGGGCCACCCTCCTCAATTAAGCCAGGGTGATTTCCGGAATGAGCCGGGATCATTTTACCAGCGTGCCAGGGTGCTGTTCGCCAGTAGACCAGCTTCATTCATGATGAGTCGTAGATCGATTCTCAAGTCCTGAGAACTATAATCGCCCCACAAAACGTTGTGACAGAGCCATTGCTGGCGACACTCTCAAGGTCATCACGTCGGCATGATCTGCTAGCGGGCAAACCCGAGGCTGTTTGTTGAACCGCGTCTCCCCGTGGGCGTTTCATTCTCCCCTACAGGAGTCCTGGCCACTGCATACCCCACAGGGTATAGTTCGAGCGCTTTTCGGCGCGTGGTACAATGGTCCGAGAGGTGTTGCAGCTGAAGAAAGTTGCCGTTTTGGTGGGGAGTCTCCGCAAGGAATCGCTGTCACGGAAACTCGCCAAGAATGTTGCCACGTTGTTTCCTGACGGTTACGTGACTGAATTCATTAATATTGATATGCCGGTCTTCAACCAAGATTACGACGATGAGGGCCCTTTGCCGCCGGAATACACCGCGTTTCGGCGAACGATGAAGGATGTCGACGCGGTGTTGTTTGTCACTCCGGAGTACAACCGTTCGGTCCCGGCGCCTTTGAAGAACGCGCTCGACGTTGGGTCTCGTCCCTATGGAGCGAGTGTCTGGGATGGAAAACCCTGTGCCATCATCAGCAACTCACCCGGAAACCTGAGCGCCTTCGGGGCCAACCACCATCTGCGACAGTCTCTCGTGTTTTTGAACATGCCCGTATTGTCGCAGCCCGAAGCCTACATCGGTGGGGTGGCTGGCCTTTTAGACGAGCATGGGCAGATCCATGATGAGAGCACGCTCACGTTTCTGCGCTCCTTCGTGAATGCGTTTGTAGGGTGGATTAACAAGCATTCAACCTAGTGGCATGAGTTGTAAGTCGGGGATCAATACGGTAAGGTGAGCTATGCTCACCACAACCTCCCCGCAACCCGGCCGTAAGGGCCGTCCCGTCGCCCCCTTGACGCTCACCGCCGAGGAGCGGGCCACGCTCGAGACGTGGGCCCGTCGCCGCCAGACCGGCCAGGCGCTGGCGCTCCGGGCCCGTATTGTCCTCCGGTGTGCCGAGGGAGTGTCCAATCAAGCGGTGGCCGCGGAACTTGGCATCAGCCGCCCCATGGTCGGTAAATGGCGCCAACGGTTCGTAACGGATCGCCTGCAGGGTTTGGCGGATGCGCCCCGGTCCGGCGCGCCGCGTCGCATCACCGATGCGCAGGTCGAGGCGATCATCACCAAGACGCTGGAGGAGACGCCGACGGACGCCACCCATTGGTCGACCCGCTCGATGGCGAGGACCTTGGGGATGTCCCAGACCGCGGTGAGTCGGATCTGGCGGGCCTATGGGTTGCAACCGCACCGGACGGAGTCCTTCAAGCTCTCGAAGGACCCGTTCTTTGTGGACAAGGTCCGCGATGTCGTCGGACTATATCTGAATCCTCCGGAGCGGGCCGTGGTTCTCTGTGTGGACGAGAAGACACAGATTCAGGCAGTGAATCGGATGCAACCCAGCTTTCCGCTCCTGCCTGGAACTCCCGAACACCGGAGCCGCGACGATCTGCGATACGCGACGACCAGCCTGTTCGCGGCGCTGACCCTGGCCACGGGCGAGGTAGTCGGGAGCCCCCGGAAGCGGCACCGGGCGCAAGAGTTCCAGCAGTTCTTAGAACAGCTGGACGTGGCGGTCCCCCCGGATCTGGCCGTCCACTTGCTCTTCGATAATTACGCGACGCACAAGAGTCCCCCGATCCTGCGGTGGCTGGTCCGCCACCCGCGGTTTGTGCTGCACGTCATCCCCACGGGATCCGCGTGGCTGAACCTGGTGGAGCGCTGGTTTGCGGAGCTGACGACCAAAAAGCTGCAAAGGTCCGCCCATCGCTCGGTCCCGCTCCTCGAGGCCGACATTCGCGCCTGGCTGGCGACCTGGAATGAGAATCCCCGCCCGTACGTCTGGGTCAAAACCGCAGACCAGATCCTGGCGGCCCTGAAGCGTTCTTGTGAATGAAGTAATGGTTCAGGACAGCAGCCTTTCCTCGTTGGGGACGTAAGCAGGGTACGCGCGATGCCATGAACGAGCCCGGTCACCCGGGCATCTCAAATCCCGCGATGCCACGTAAGTTCCCTCGCATATGGCGAGAGGCGATGCGGGATACGCCGCAAAACGTCAGCGTGGTCAGATATTTCGGCGCTCACGACGATGGCCTCCAACCGGTGTCGTGGGCGCATGGCTATGCGGCATCGTCGCTCGACATGCCGTCGGTCTACCTGATGGATGTTCCAACACCCTTCATACATCCAGTTATCAGGGGTGGGCCATGGGCAGTCATTGGCCTCAAACGAGCCGTTCATATCTTGGCACCTACCCGAGCGCGAACCGCCCGGGGACCGACCCGGATAGACCCTTTGCAGTGGGGAGTCTTTGGACGTCGATGGGCGGGCTCTCGTGTTCGCCTCTCACCGTCCCCTCCCCCAGAGTGAGGGGCCCCTGTCGGTGCCAAGCAGCATCGCGCCCTCAGCTCCGAACCCCTTTGCCGTGATTCCATCGCGGTGCGGATGGCGCGAGGCAGTTGTGGATGTGCTCCTGGGGAACGTCGGGGACCACGAACCCTTGCTGTCGACCGTCCACATCCAGGATCGTGAGATGGGTCGCTTGGTGGGCCACCTTCATCGGGAGGAAGTTGCTCCAGCGCATCGCCGCGGCAGCGCCGACCTGGATGTCCGCTACCTGCTCCCAGGCGATGTGCCACGACCAGGGCGGGAGCAGGTTGGCCCGAAAGTGCAGTCCCTGATCATCGACACTGAGCGTGCCGAGCCGCCGTCCCTTGAGCGCGGGGCCCCCCACGAGAATCTCGACGTTGCGGCCAATGCGATTGCGCGGAACGGCCATCGGGCGTCTCCTTTCATGTATGCGTCCCCCCAAGGGCCAGGGTCCGTCATCCGAGCGCTATGTGTGCGAAGATCATAAGCTTAATTATAATCCGCGGTCCGATCGACTTGAACCTAATCTGGGCGAGGGATTCCGGAGTAACGACTATTTAGTAGTGTCCGACAAAGCCTCTATTGTGCGGTGCCTAGGTCGACTGTGGCTACCGGGACATCCCACGTCCGATGATTGGTGCCGAAGGGCACATCCACGTCGCAAACCCGTGGGGGACCTGCCGGGGCCCCAGTACGCCACCCGCGACGCGCATCGGCCACCGCACCACGCGGTGGCGCGGCAGGGCTGGAGTCCCGCGTACTTCCAAGACCGCGCGACGGCCATCGGTCCGGAGACCTACCGGTTGGTGACCACCTTGCTGGAGCGGGCGGTGCAGCCGGAACAGGTCTACACCCGGTGCCGGGGGATTCTCCGGCTGGCGGAGATCTACGGGGCCGAAGGGCTCGAGCAGGCGGCTCAGCGGGCCCACCAGACCGAGGTCTGGACGGTCAACGCCGTCGCGGCGTTCTGTGTCAGCCTCCAGACCGCCTCTGCGTCCCGCCAGGACTCCGCATGACAACCTCCGCGGCGCACGGTATTTCCAAACCTTCGAGGCCCCCGACGGAAAGGAGTCCTAACCCATGGAGCTCCCGCCAATTTACGACCGGCTCCGGCAGCTCGGCCTGACGGCCATGGCCGCCGTGTGGAGCCAACAGCAGACCCTGCCCGATTGTACGACGCTGCCGTTCGGGGAACGCTTCGGGCTCCTCGTCGAAGCCGAGTGGGCGGTCCGGGACCAGCGGGGGATCCCACGGAGGCTCCACGTCGCCCAACTCCGGGTTACGGCCACGTCCGAAAGCGTCGAGGGGCAATCCCCCCGGGACTTGCCCCGCCCGAACCTGCAACAGCTCTGGCGCAGTCAGGAAGTCGACCACCAGACCGTATTGGTGCCCGCCCCCATGTCATCGGTCTCCGGGTCCCCCGCCTGTTAGGCGACGCGGCGACCGCGAATACGACCGGCCAGTGGCTGCCGTGGCTCCAACGGTGGCGGAGGGGGACCTCCTCCTCTTGGATGACTGGGGGCTCAGCCCGTTTACGGTGGAGGCGAGTCACGATCTCTTCGGGTGTTGGACGACCGGCACCAGGTGCGGGCCACGGTCACTGCCGGGCAGGTCCCGGTCGCCCAGTGGGCGCCGCTGTTCCCCGACGCGGGGAGTTTCTACCTGCTGGCTTCGTCAGTCTCGTGGCCGGCCTCCTGTAGATCGGATGGGTATGGATCGGGCAGCGAGCATGCCTAGAAGGAACACGCGTGCATCATCACCGCTGTAATCCCCGACGCCCAGCCGTTGGCGGCGTGGCGTCAGCGTGGCTCGGGGTCAGACCATCGCAGCCGGAGGGCTTCCTAGTTCCGCCGGCCACCAGTCTATTGTATGGGGTAGGCATGGGGATCCCGGCGTCCGAGGCCCACAGCGCAGCCCGCGGCCCGAACAAGTGGCCCCGGGAGGTGAAGGGGAAGGACACCTGCCGGGGACCGCCGTTCGCTGAATGGCATTCCGTCCGCTTGATGCCGGACGGCGTGTCGTGACTGCTGCTCGCGAGCCGTTAAGCGCTGTGGTCCCCGGCTCCCGGATCGGATGGGCCCCCGTAGCGCCCCATCCATCCCTGCAGACGGGTGAGCCGGTCGATAGCGCGGGTGGGTCGAGTAATGGCGTGATGCTCACCGGGATACACCACCAGGGACGTCTCGACGCCGCGCTTCTTCAGCGCTATATAGAGCTGCTCCGCCTGGTCCAGCGGGCAGCGCCAGTCCACCTCGCCCGCCGTAATCAGTACCGGCGTCCGGATCTGGTCCACGCCGCTCATGGGGGAGATGCGGCGGTAGAGATCCGGGTTCTGCCACGGCACTCCGAGGTCGTCCTGCCACCAGGAATGGCAGTCATCGCTTCCGAACGCCGCCTCATAGTTCCACATGCCGTGTTCGGTGACCGCCGCGCGGAATCGGTCAGTGTGGCCGATTGCCCAGTTCGTCATGATGCCGCCTTGGGAAAATCCGGTGCAGTAGAGATGGTCAGGGTCGGCCCATCCCAGGCGTATCACCTCGTCCACCCCGCACATGACGTCGTCATGCTCCATGGGCCCCCATCGGCCCTGAATGGTCCGACAGAAGTCTTCTCCATAGGAGATGGATCCGCGGTAATTCACCTGCAGCACCACATAGCCCAGTCCGGCGAAGTACTGCGCGTCGAAGTCGAAGCCGGGTGCGTCAAACGCCATCGGGCCCCCGTGAATATTCACCAGGAGGGGAGCCGGAGGGTCTTCACCCGGCTTGAATCCAGGGGGCGTAGTAACCAGCGCCTCAACCTCCACACCATCGTGGTCGTGGTAGCGTATCCAGCGCAGAGCCGCGGCTTCGCGTTCCTGGAGCCACGCGTCGTGAAGCTGTGACATCCGCACAGAGGCACCGGAGGGGTCGATGCGGTAAATTTCCTGCGCCGTCTGTGGATGGTCGATGACCGCCACGGCATGGGTGCCGCGGGCATCAAATCCGGTCACAGTCCCCATGCGGTCGACGGGAGCCTGGAATTCGAACTGGCCATCGGGGTACACCGCTAAAAGCCGCCACTGACCATGGTGACCCGCCATGGCGAGGAGACGGCCCGCTTCGGGCCAGCGGAGGTCCACCGCCGGGCCCGGGATTCCATCCGTGAGGATGCGTGCCGGGGTCCGCTCCCTGGCGACGGGATACACGCGCGCAGACTGAACCGGGTCGGGTCCCGAAACATCCGGGACGACTCCACCGATTTCCGACCAGCCTTCTCCGATGCAGGTTTCGAGATTTGGCACCGGAACGCTGTCTTGCACGTTCATGGTCCACACGTGTTCGATGACATAGGCGTTTTCGGGGTCTCGGGGGGAGAGGAACGCAATCGCACGCCCATCTGGCGAGAAGACCGGGTTACCGGCCCGGACGTCGCCGCGGGTGAGGCGCCGGACGGCTCCGGTAGCGGGATCGATGAGCCAGAGGTCTACCCGGCCATTCTGATCCGCATCCCCGGTGCGATTGGACGAAAACAAAATCGCATGACCATCCGGCGACCACACGGGGTCCGTTTCCGAGGCCGGCCCGGCGGTAAGTCTCGTCTCGACACGATCCGCGACGGTCACCAGGAACAGATGATGGGGCACGTCATCCAGGAAGCCATCCCCGTCATGCTTGTGCTGCACGCGGGTCAAGACCCAGGGCCCCGGCTTCTTCTTGTCGCGGATGGACGTCAGATAGGCGTCCTGTTCCGCGGACGGGTCCCGGCTCTCGATGACGAGGCGGGAACCGTCGGGGCTCCAGTCGAAGGCGTCCACACCTTCCTTCCGGCGGGTCAGCTGCCTCGGCTCGCCTCCATAGCGGAGGTCCAGCACCCAAACCTGGGCCTTTGGTTCGTCCTTGTCCTCATGGTCTTCGGCCTTCTTGGACGTGTCGGGAGGCGACGCGTTAACCGCAGCCACCTCGAGCTCGTCCGGACGGTTGGACAGGAAGGCAAGGTAGCGTCCGTCGGCTGACCAGCGCGGATGCGAATCCTGGAACGCTCCGCGAGTCATGCGATGCGGCTCTCCACCAGACTCGAGATCGAGGACGTAGAGGCTCGGGATCCTATCGTCGTCCGCGCGCCGCGCGGCGTCCATTACGAACGCCGCGCGTGTCCCGTCGGGGGACAGCGCGATTTCACGGACATGGGAAGTCCGATAAACGTCATCAAGAGTAATACGCGTCTTCGCCAAAGCGGCCCGCCTTTCTCCTCATCCCTGGAGGGATCAGCCTGTGCTGACTATCTCCCTTCTGGATCGAGTTCTCGTCTTCCTGGTACAGACGCCACTGAAACGTGAGCCAAGACGGCTGCGGTCAACGGGAGCTTTACGGTGGCGATCCGGGCGGCACGATCTTGTCCATAATGGACCCACCATCCTGAGCTGCCGGACCGACATGCGGCAGGCAGGAGAAAGGCGGTCCCTCATGTCTGAGAATCTCCATCTCGCCTCGCTGCTCGCACAGGGAAACCACTTTGTAGACCCGCTGACCGGTGCTATCGTGCCTCCCATCCAGCTTGCCGCCACGTTCGACCGCGGTGTCGGGCAGATTGATTATCGCCGGACCGAAAGCCCCACCAATCAGGTGGTGGAAGGCGCCATTGCGGAGATTGACGGCGGGGTCCGAACCATGACATTTGCCTCCGGACAATCAGCAGCGATGGCGGTGTTCGAAACGATCCGGCCCGGTCAGCATGTCGTGGCACCCACGTTCTTGTACAACGGGATCAAGCGCTGGGTGCTGCGGGTGTCGAAGCTGCGGGGCTTTGAGGTCTCGTTCGTGGATGTCCGAGACGCGGATACGTTTGAGCGCGCAGTGCGGCCCGGAGCGACGGCTCTCATCTGGACCGAAGTAGTTACCAATCCAACCTGCGATGTTGTGGACATCGAGCAGGCCGCCCGCGCAGCGCACAGCGTGGGCGCTGTGCTGGTGGTGGATGCCACGTTCACGCCGCCCGTCACCATCCGGCCCCTGGAGCTCGGGGCGGACTACGTCATGCAGTCTGCCACTAAATACTTAAACGGCCACAGTGACGTTCTGGCTGGCTCGCTGTCTACGCGACGCGAGGACGACGAACTGTGGCGGGAGCTGCAGTATGTCCGCACCGCCACCGGTACCGTTCTCCACCCCCTGGACGCCTGGCTTCTCCTGCGCGGGATGCGGACGCTGCTGGTGCGATTTTCGCGCATCTCCGAGAACGCTCTCAAGGTGGCCCGTCACTTCGAATCGCATCCCAAAGTGGAGCAGGTCTCTTATCCCGGGCTCGAGAGTCATCCGGCCCATGCACTGGCCAGCCGGCAGCTTACGGCCGGGTTCGGCGGCATGATGGCGATTCAGGTCCGGGGTGGGCTTGAGGAGGCTCGCAAGGTGTCGGAGTCCGTGCAGGTCATCATCCGTGCCACCTCCCTCGGCAGCGTGGAGAGCCTGGTCGAGCATCGCCACCCCATCGAGGGTGATATCAACCCGGTGCCGCCGAACCTGCTCCGACTGTCAATCGGTATTGAAGACCCCGATGACCTTATCAACGATTTGGAACAGGCGCTCGGCAGCATCTGACCAGCTGCTCGGGGAGGAACCGAAGATGGCGGACAGGTGGATTACGTTCGACTGTTACGGCACCCTGATAGACTGGCACAGCGGTATCCGGGCCGGCCTCCAGGCCGCCGGGGCCGGCCTGACGGCAGATCTGGTGGAACAGATGGCGGCCGACTACGAACGGCTGGAGCAGGATCTGGAGCGCGGGGCATACCGCCCGTACCGAGACATCCAGCAAGAGGTCTTGAGCCGGCTGTTTTCCCGTCACGGGCTGCACCCGCCCGAGAACCCGCATGCCTTGACCGAGGGCCTTCCCTCCTGGCCCCCCTACCCGGAGGTGCCGGAGGTGCTGCGTCACCTGGCCCGGTCCGGTTTTCAGCTGGGCATCCTCTCTAATATCGACCGCGACCTCATCCAAGGCTCACTCCGCCAGTTGCCCGTGAGCTTCGGGGTGGTGGTCACCGCCGAAGACGTCGCCAGTTATAAGCCGGCAGCAGCCCATTGGTCGCGGTTTCTTGACCAGACGGGGACCACCGCGGGAGAGGTGATCCACGTAGCGCAGGGGCTTCGCTACGACATGGCCGCCGCCATTGCGCTGGGGTTCCGGACAGTGTGGGTCAACCGCCTGGGCGAAGATCCGGGTGGCGTTCGCCCTGACCACGTGATCCCCGACCTGTCGGGTCTACCCTCACTGCTGACTCCATGACGGTGCTGTCGTGTGCAGATACGGCCGGGTCAGATACCGCACGCGACACGGAACCCGTGATGTCCGCGGCCAACTACGGTAACCGGTCTTCCCGGCCACAGCGGGTACACTGAGGCCACGCCGCCGGCATTCGGGCACTGTGTGGTGGACCGTCACGAACATCGGGATAGGGGATCGGTGCGGGAGACAGGCACTCGCGAGTCAAGCAGGAAAGAAGGCAGGAAGCCATGCCGTCATTGTTCGTCGCTCACGGATCACCCATGGTTGCCATCGAGGACAGTGCATACGGTCGGTTCCTTGACGACCTGTCCCGCACCCTTCCGCGACCTCGGGCGGTGGTCATCTTCTCGGCTCACTTCGAAGCAGGGCCTGAGCTCGTCCATCACGCGGCGCGCTACCAGACGATGTATGACTTTGGCGGGTTCCCCGATGAGCTTTACCGGATTCAGTATGAGCCGCCGGGAGACCCTGACCTGGCCGCCGCCATCCTGCACCGCCTGACCGGTGCCGGCATCGACGCGCGGCCAGAAATCGAGCGTGGGCTGGACCACGGCGCCTGGACCATCCTGCACCGCCTTTATCCCGCGCAGGATGTTCCCGTGGTGGAGATGTCTGTCAACAAGCGCCGTACGCCCGAGGAGCAGTTTCGGATTGGACGCGCGCTGGCGCCATTGGGCGAAGACGGCGTTCTGTTCCTCGGCAGCGGAGTGACCGTGCATAACTTTACGATGCTGCGGCACGCGCGTGAGGATGGCGAGCCGACAGAGTTCGCCCGTGGATTTGAGAGCTGGCTGGAGGAGGTGCTGAGGGAGGGCCGCCTCGACGACCTGCTGGGTTACTGGACCCGGGCGCCGTATCGGGAGGAGGCCGTTCCGACAGGTGCGAGCGAACACTTCGCGCCGCTCCTGTACGTTGCGGGGACAGCAGATGGCAGCGGCCGTGCGGAGCTCCTCTACCGTGACTATCTCTGGGGGGTCATGAGCAACTCCGTTTATCGCTTCCAGTAAGCATCTGGTAAGCATCTGGCTGCGGCAAGGGGGGATCCGCCATCGCTCGCTTCATCCCCGTGGGTTCGGAGGTGGTGTCTGATCTCACGGCGTCGGGGTTTCCGCTTCCGGACGATGCCGAGGCCGCATTGCTCGGGTTGCCGGCCGCAGCGGGGGAGGTTGCCGGCGCCCGTCCCATGACCTTGCGCGCCGTACCTCACCTCATCTGGTGGGCAGGCCGCCGCGACGAGCTTTTGGCGTGGTGCCGCCGGACGGGCCAGCATCCCGAATCGGTCTGGGAGACGTCGTGGGCTCTTCCCGACCAAACGCTGTCGCTGGCCGCGGCCGCTGCTGTGGTCGGCGTCCTCAACGTTACCCCCGACTCCTTCTCCGACGGCGGCCAGTTCTCGACGCTGGCCGCCCAGATAGGGCGTGTCCGGGAGATGTTTCAGCAGGGAGCGCTGCTGGTCGACGTGGGAGGCGAGTCGACCCGACCCGGGCATGTCCGCATCGACCCCGACACCGAATGGGCACGCCTAGAGCCCTTGCTCAGGTCCCTCACGGCCGACGAGCTTGGACGCGTCTCCCTCGATACCCGGCACGGCACTATCGCCAGACGGGCGGCGGCCATGGGCGTGGCGGTGATCAACGACGTATCCGGCAGGCCCGACGTGCCCATGCGGGACGTGCTGGCGGATGCCCGCACCGCTTACATCTATATGTACAACCGGGTGGAACCCTTCCTCCGCGGGACCTTCCGCGTCGGGGCCATGCTGCGGGAAATGGATGCCGCGCTGTACGGACTTTCGGCGACCCTGCCCGACGGGCTGGCGCGGGTGGCGGTGGATCCCGGACTCGGATTTGCTTATGGCATGGACGAGAATGTTACCGTCGTGCGCCATCTGGGCCTCTTCCGCCTGTTTGACCGCCCGCTTTTGGTCGGTGGAAGCCGCAAACGCTTCGTGGGACGCATCACGGGCCGGGAGGTGGGGGAGCGGGACGCCGCGGGCACAGCGCTCGCGGCGCTGCTTCGGGTCAAAGGCGCAGATCTTGTCCGGACGCATGCCGTGAGAGAGGCTGTTGATGCGCTCCGGATGGCGGAGGCGATCGGGTGATGGGATGCCGGATCTGGGTATCCGATATGCGCTTCTACGCGTGTCACGGCCTACTGGAAGCGGAGGCTCGGGAACCACAGCTCTTTTCGGTCGACGTGGAGATCTGGCTGGACTCCGACCGGGCGGCTACGGACGGTACACTTGAAGCGTCGGTCGACTATCGGGCCGTGTGGGACACTGCCCATGCGGTCATGATGGGGTCGCGGGAGGGCCTGCTGGAGCGGCTGGCCCACCGGATGGCCGAACGGTTGCTGGGGCCGCCGGCCCGGAGGGTGGCGGTGCGGGTGAGGAAGTTGGAACCACCGCTTCCCGGACCCATTCGCGAGGCGGGGGCGGAGGTGGTCCTTGAGTAGGGCATTTATTGCGCTGGGGTCAAATCTGGGTGATCGGGCGGTGCATCTTGCGAAGGCGGTCAGGGGACTATGCCGCACCAGCACGGTGGTGGGGGTGTCAAGTCTGTACGAGACGGAACCGGTCGGAGGGCCTGACCAGGGCCCTTATCTGAACGCCGTGGCCGAACTGCAGACTGACTTTGCGCCCTTCCGCCTGCTCCAGGTGCTTGAGGGTCTGGAACAAGAGGCGGGACGCCTGCGGACCGTGCGTTTCGGACCGCGCACGCTGGATCTGGATCTGCTGTGGTGGGACGGCGAAGAAGTTCGCTCGGACGTGCTGACGCTTCCCCACCCGCGTGCCCATGAGCGCCGTTTTGTGCTCGAACCCTGGGTCGAGATCTGGGCGGAGGGAAGCATTCGCGGCCGTCCGCTTAGGGACTGGCTGCGAGAGGCTTTGCCGGCTGAGGTGCACTGCCTCCAGGGACCCGAGTGGGCCCGGGCCCTGGATTCATGACCCCGGCCATCTGGCGGCCGGGAGAGGCCTGGCCCATCAGCCGGCTGTCGTCTCAGGAATGGACGGTGTACTACCGGGCGGGCTTTCGCTGGCGCGAACGCGGCGGCCTGAGGGTCCTTGTGGACGGACCAGGAGCACTGGTTCATGACGCCCTCCACCGCTATGTCGACCAGGATCCGCCCGCGGGACGATTTGCCTGGCACGTGTATGACACGCTGACGTCCACCATGCCGAAGGCGCACGACCTGTTTCTAAAGGAAGGACACCCCGTCGCTGTTCTGGCGGACGCGCAGACCGCCGGACGTGGGCGGGGTGAGCACGCTTGGCATGCGACTCCTGGCGGGGGTCTCAATCTCTCGCTGGCGTGGGCGGGTACGCCCACCATGATGTCGGGGCCTCTGACGCTGGCGCTTGGCGTCGCCGTGTCCAAGGCGATCGGGCAGCTGACCGGCCAGGCGGTGGGGCTCAAATGGCCCAATGATGGACTCGTGGACGGACAGAAGTGCTTTGGCATTCTTGTGGAAGCATCGCGCGACCGATCGCCCCGGGTCGTGGCCGGCATCGGGGTGAACGTCAACGGAGACCCGCCGGCCGCTGCGGGAGAAAGCGCCGTCAGTCTCGAGAACCTGACCGGCGAGCCGTGGTCACGCCTGGTGCTCGCGATCCGCATCGCATCCCAGATCGCGGTCACGCTGGAAGCCTTGGAACACGCGGGTCCAGCCCCCCTGCTGAGAGAGTGGCGCCGGATGTCGGTCACCCTGGGCCAGCGCGTGGTCATTCCGGGTCCGGGACCGGAACGGGAAGGCATGGCGCGCAACATCGACGAGGACGGATCCCTTCGCGTGGTCCTCGCCGATGGCACCGAAGTCCCGGTTTACGCCGGCGAGGTTAACCTGCGGGTCGATCCCCCGTAAGCCTTCGCCGCAAGTCCGCCATCTCCACGGCGGTCAGCGCAGCCTCGCCGCCCTTGTTGCCAGCTTTACCGCCTGCGCGGTCGCGCGCCTGCTCCATGGTGTCGCAGGTGAGTATGCCGAGAATCACCGGGGCCTGTCCGCGGGCGTTCAAGGCCGCCACGCCGGCCGTGCTGTGCTGGGCCACATAGTCAAAGTGGGGTGTGTCCCCACGAACAACGGCCCCGAGGCAGATGACGGCGGCGTAGTCCCCGTCGCAGGCGAGTCTGGC
>JBMFXK010000028.1:0-12965 GCA_049964315.1 Clostridia bacterium
TAGAGCCTCAGCGGATAGGCCGGCAGTCTGGGCACCAGCGTTTACGCCAGTCAATCAGTTTGGCCGTGAGGATGAAGGTCACGGCCAAGGCCACTTGCGCCAAGCGGTCCCGCACCCGGCGGTCGGTGTTCCGCCGGAGCTGGCCGAAGTTCGCCAGCCACGCGTTTGTCCGCTCCACCGGCCAGCGTAAGCCCAGCGCGTGGGGGCGTTTCCCCTCCGCGGTGCCCCGGGGACGTTTCTTGGCCACGACGATGTCGTCCAGGCCGCGCGCCGCCAAGCGCTGCAGGGGGGCGGCCGCGTCATAGCCCCGGTCCAGCCAGAGTGTCTCGATCTCGCTCAGTAGCCCCCGCGCCGCCGCCGCGGCCAGGGTCGGCTCCAGGAGCACGAGGTCATGCCGGTTGGCAGCATCGATCGCCCACCCGACGGGGATGCCCTGGCGGTCGGTGCAGATCGACCACTTCCAGCCCCGCTTCGCGCGGTCGGTCGGGTTCTGGCCGGTGCCTTCTCCGCCGGTCGGGGCCTTGTGGAGGCTCCCGTCGAGGGCCACCTCCGAGAAATCCAGGCCAATGATCCGGTCGTAGGCCGCCAGCGCCTCCTCCACCAGCGTGTCGAAGACCCCGGCCTGGACCCAGGCGTCGCGGCGAGTCCGGACCGTCGTATCCGAGACTTTGCGGTCACACAGGCGTTCGGCGTCTTCCCAGGAGCACCCCGTGACGAGGCGAACCAACATGACCTGAAAGCAATCCCGGTCCGGGATCCGCGGCCGATGACAGCCCAACGGGTGATGGTCCACGGGGACGGGGATGAGGGCCTGGACGGCCGCCCAGACGGGGGCTACCACTTCGGGATCCAATGCGCGCATAATCGGAGTGCCCTCCCTTCGGACGTGGCGTGATGGGTTGACACCCCTATTTTTGGGGACCATCCCCACGACCGCGGGAGGGTTATCGATTAGCTCAAGAAACCTTGAGCAACACGTTCAGTGGGACCTATCCGCTGAGGCTCTTAGTCGGCAAGCGCCAGTATCTGATTAGCGGCGGTCATCTGCACGGACAGTTTGAAACCACCTTGCCCGTTGGGGACGACGTGCTCCAGGGAACGTTGGCGAGCGGTCCCGATCATCGCATGCGCAGTATCGTCGCCACCATTCAGCATGAGCAAAACCAAGCGATTCGCATGCCCCTCCAGGGGAACCTCCTGGTCGAGGGGCCGGCCGGGAGCGGCAAAACCTCGGTGGCGCTGCAACGAGTGGCCTATGTCCTGTATCGCGAGCGTAAGCACCTCACGTCGCGGAACGTGCTCTTTCTGTCCCCGTCGAGACTGTTCGCCGACTACATCTCCCAGGTGCTTCCTGAGCTCGGCGAAGAAAACCCGATCCTGTGGAGCTTTGAGGACCTGATGGCGCATCTCTTCGCCGGTGAGCGCTTTCAGTCGCGCTTTGACAGTCTGGAGGCGACGTGGTCGACCTTGGCAGGAGCGGATAGCGCTCGACTGGGCTACAAAGCCTCTGAGCAGTTCACCGCGGATCTTGAACGGTTCCTCACCCGCTTGGGAACCGTGGGATTGCCGTTTCGACCGCTGGGACCCGCAGAGGCTCCGTGGATTCGCCCCGAAACCTTGCACCGCTGGTTTACCCGCGACTTGGCGGATCGTCCGGTCCATGCCCGGCTGGACGAGATGGCCGAGCGTCTCGCCCCGGTCGTCCGCAGCGGGCTGGAAGCCTATCGTGATTGCGTGGGGGAGGAGATTCAGCAATTCGCCACCAGCCAGGCGGAGCTGTCGGAGATGGTCGAGGCGCGCGTGACAGCGCTTGACGGCGAGATTCAAACGCGGGTGGCAGAACTCGGGTACGTAGACTGGCGCGAGGTCTATCGGAACTTTTATAGGGACGAGACGTCGGCGCGGCTGCCCAACAGCGTGTGGCAGGCGATCCGCCAAGAGACCCTGGCGGGTTTGGCCGGTGGCGAGGTACCGTACGAAGACCAACCGGGAATGCTGTGGCTGCGAGCGAGTCTGGCGGCCGAACGTACGCTGCCCGATGTACGGATGCTCGTCATGGATGAGGCCCAGGACTATACTCCGTGCCAATACGGTGCCCTCGCCCGCACCTTTCGCCATGCCCGTCTCACCGCGGTAGGAGACGTCCGCCAGGTGCTGAATCCCGGTTACGGCCTGACCCGGCTCGACGGCGCGCTGAAAGCATTCACACGGCCCGGCCACCGAAATGTGGCCGCCTCGGCGATTCGCCTGCGGACAACGTACCGGTCGAGTCCCGCGATTATGACGTTTGCCCGCCAACTCCTACCTGAAGACGCGGATATTGAGGTGGCCGGGCTGGGGCGTGGGGACGAGGCACCGCCGACGCTGGTTGCCGTCCAGGGTACAAAAGAGTGGGGTCGAGTGGCGGCACGTCTCGTTGACCAGGCGCGAACGGAGGACTGTACACGGATCGGCATCATCACCCGCACGGTCCGCGAGGCGAGGCGGATGGCGGGAGCGATCACCGCCGTGGTCACCGACACGGTCTTGTTGGACAGTCCTGAGGCCAGGTTCGTCTCGGGAGTGGTTGTTTTGCCGTTGACCCTGGCCAAGGGTTTGGAATTCGACGCCGTCGTGATTGCGGATGTATCGGCGTCGGCGTATGGCGGCGACCATGAGCGTCTTCTTCTCTACACTGCCGTGACCCGTGCTGTCCGCCGCCTCTGGCTGATCGCGCTCGGACCCGTCGCTTCGTGGATGCCGCCAATCGTCACGGAAGTTGGTGTACGTAGGTCAACGTCGTAGACACGTCAAAATGGGGTTCGGGGGTCGTTACGCCGGGACAGTCGTCCGCGCCGCTTCTGCCGGGGTGCGATGCCCCAGGGCTCTCTGGAGCCGCTGCCGGTTGTAGAAGAATCGCGATGGACCTCGAAGATCGCCGCGAAGTCCTCCGCCCTCTCCCGACGCCCCCTGGACGAGGACTCCGCGTACAAGCCCACTGATGGTCCGAAGCACGATGGTGGTTCGCGGTAGGCGTTCACCCGGCACACGAACCCACCCTTTCACCTCGCCACGGCTGGTCCCCTGGACATCCCCTAATCTGGCTGGCGCTGCTGTCGTGGAAATGCTGATTATCTTCTGGGCCATTGAGGAGACGCCCCAGGGTGGGACGTTCCGGATTGGGTCCGACAGGCGCTGCACCTTGGCTCCGCGATCTTATGGGGTGCCG
This sequence comes from Clostridia bacterium, assembly GCA_049964315.1. Classification (GTDB taxonomy): domain Bacteria; phylum Bacillota; class Sulfobacillia; order Sulfobacillales; family JAIMBI01; genus JAKATP01. Next base: position 3,209 of record JBMFXK010000028.1, read on the forward strand.
TGGGACAAGGGCCGTGGTCAGCAGAACACATCCCCCTGACCAGCGCACGCTCCGGCGGTCGCCTATCGGCGCAGTCGTAGGGGGCCTGCAGCCTCGTCCCCTCCCTACACGCCGCGCCGGTAGGTGATGGTGCGCGCGATCGGCTCGAAGCCCATGCCCCGGTACAGTTGGTACGGGATCGGATACGCGGCGTCACCGCGAGGCTGCACGATGACCTCGGTGCCGCCCGCGACCCGAAACGCATGGAGCGCCGCGAGACAAACCGCACGGGACAGCCCTTGCCGGCGATATTGCGGATCCGTTCCCACGGGCTCAAGGAGACCGGCGCCATGGGTGAAGTCGACCCAGAGCAGCGCCGAGGCCGCAAACGATCCGTCCGGTGCTTCAATGACCCAGTCGAACTCCGGCCGGTATGCGCGATCGGCCATCAGGGTGTGATACCGCGTCGCCGTCATTCCGGACGGGTGCCAGGCGGCACGATGAATGGCGACGCGCGCGTCCACATCTTGGGGGCCCCGCATCGCCCGGGCGCGAAAACCGCTCGGGAGAGACCCCATCGCCGGCAGGTCGCCAAGGGCTCGCCACATGTGGGCAAAATATGGTCCGTCCGCCACTGGCTGGAAGCCGTGCCGCGCGAGGATCGACTGAGCAGTACGCTCCGTGTCCAGCAGGACCGCGTAAACTCCATCGGTGGGTTTCCGGTCGATGAACCAATTCAAGACCGGGCCCAGACCGACCGAATCGTCCAGGCAGATCCATTGCAGGGTGTTGCCCTCTTCGATCCACGCTGCCGCCACGACGTCATCTCCGTCGGTCCAGATCGCCGCCGGGGGGTCATCCTCATCCGGAATCGTGCAGCGGGCCCACGCGAGATTGCCCACGTGCCGGTAACTCATCCGAGTCCATTGCCGAGACGCCACGGCCTCCATATCGGGCAACAGCGTGCTGAGAAGACCTTCCCGGATGTCCATTGACTGCCCCCGTTATGGATTTTTCTGGGCCTTGTGAAGGAGCCAGGGTAGGCATCCGCCATGACGCGGATCAAAACACGGGCGGCGATTCCGCTCTTCGCAGTCGGATGCGCCTATGAGGATATCACGTGGCGAACTGGCCCGAGTCGGAGCGCACTCCAGGAGCTTTGCGTCAGCGCGAGGCCCGCAAGCACCAGGGTGCCCCAGCTGACTTGCGGCCTCTACCCTTGGGGAGCTGTGAGCCACATCCCGAGTGTCGGGAGAGTTACTGCATCCCAATCGGGGCTCACCCCACTTCGATATCCTTTGACCGGTCCCGCCCCGCCTCTCGTGCTCGGAGGTTCCGCCGCTATCTCGCAGGACCGGCAAGCGGTTCGTGGATCGAGCTCGTATGCGCACCACAAGCGGCCTGTGAGGAAGGACCCCTGTGCGGACGCTTGACGTGCACACGACTTTTGTCCCAGCGGGTACTTGGACCGACTCTCCACCTCTCCACCTCTCCACCATCGAGGACAAGGCGACTCGCGTAGACGCCAGCGGCCGCCACGCCATGTACGGACACGGACCCGGATGGCGACACTGACACCGGCGACGAAAGACATCGAACTGCGGCTGCAAGAGATGGACCGGGTGGGCATGGACGCCGCGTTGCCCTCGCTCACAGGTCCCAATGTGTGCTTCGCATCCCTGGAAGGGCGCCACCGCTCGCCCAACATGCGAACGCGGGTCTACTGGAGGTATGCCGGTGAGCTCCAAGTTGCTTGAAGGCGTTCGCCCGCGGGGCCGTCTTCATGTCTGTGACGGCTTCTTCGACCGTTACCCCCGGATCCGTCTTATCGTGCCGCACCTGAGGGACTCACTCCCTTACCTGGCCGCGCGCCTGGACAACGGCTTCCGGGCGCATCCGGCGTGCCGGGAGTACATCGCCGATCCGCCCAGCACATATCTGAAGCGGCTGTACTACGACTCCGTGTCGTTTCACGTCCTCGCCCTCGAGTGCGGCATCGCCGCCGTCAGCGCCGACCGACTCGTGCTCGGAAGCGGCTCGCCTCATGTCATCGGGGGTATGGCGAGCGCTATGCGGAGCGCGATCGACCTCGGTGTTGACCGGGCCACTAAGAAGGCGATCTTTGACGGCAACACGCAGCGGATGCTGGGATGGTGAAATCAGGACTCGAGGGCTCTGCGCCACTGGCGCCCGCGACGCGCTCGACATCGTCCTGATCTCCGGCTCCCCTGCGGTCCCGCAGCGGCGCGGCGACAGCTCCTCTCTCCGCCCGGATACCGTGGTGATTGGGGAACAGAATCGAACCGTCCAAAACACCGACAAAGGGAAGGCATGGTCGCCTCCAGGGGCGGACCGCATCTGGTGCCTTCGCTCTATCTTCGGAGTGGCCAACCTCACCGCCAGCGGCCACGACCCTCGGTGACCAGATGCCGTCGGGGCTAGAGGGCATCCACCCGCGCGTTGACTCCTGTCACGCAGTGGGTGGATGCGCCCTTTCCCAATTGCCTGGTCATCTCACGCTGCTACGCGTCGGCTTGCGTCAGCCTCCGTACCCTCCCCCGCTGCTGGACGACGAGCTGCTCGAGCCGGTGGAGGACGACGCGCTGCTGGTGGGCCGGGGATGCACGCCGGCGGTTATCACCCACCACACGCCGCCATTCAGGTGCAGCCCCTGGCCGTGGGCCTGCCCGGGCGCCGTGTCGGCGACGTACGTATACAGCAGGTAGCCGTTGTAGGCGACCTGGTTTCCCAGCGCATCCTTGACGACGGTCAGGTGGCCGGGCAGGCTGGGCGGTGTTACCACGCTGGTCCCTGTGGCCAGCAGCGGCGGCCAGATGCCGGCGCATCCCCCCGTGCAGTGAGTCGTCGTGCGGGTGTCGGCCGTAAACCAGTAAAGAGTGCGGCCCGCCGCGGTTGTCAACACGGTCATCGTCTTGCCGGCCAGGGTGAGCGACCGCGTCTTGACTATGCCAGCCTGGGCGCTTGGGGCTCCCGTGTTGGCCGCGGCGCCTTGCGCGGTGGCGGCCCCGCATCCGGCCAGCCCAAAAATCAGCGCCACGCCAACCAAACTGGACTTCCATTGAGCACGTCCCATCATCCGGATCTCCCTTCGGCGGCAGCCTCTGAGATGAGACTCCTCACACACCACCCGCGACCGAGTGGTGAAGCAACTGATGACGACCCGCGCACTTTGTGGCCGGGCCGTCATCGAACGCGCGGGGCCTCACTGGGGGAGCGTCAGACTGTCAGACGTCACGGCCTTGGGACTCCTACAGGAGGTACGCGGAGCATGAAGGCCCCTGGCATCCCTGCATATCGGTCCCACACTCCGCGCGGCCCGGCACGTCCGCGTCTATCCGCTCGGCGGCCTTGGGCTCGCCGCCTGCAGTCATCCACCCCCACCCAGCCGCGAAGTCAGGCTCGCGAACAGGCGTGTCCATCGGGTTCGCCCGTCTAGAGGTCAAACGCCAGGGCGGGGACTTTGGTTCATCCCCTGCCTGTTCGCCCGGTACCCGGCCGGCCGGGATGGTGTGCCTTATGATCGGCGCCGCTCCCGCGGCGCCGATGAGAACCACCCCCGACGCCGTGCATCCGGCCCGGGTCTGCGTCACTATCCGCCCTGCGTCGCGTGGCCGGCTGCTCCTGGGGCCAGGGCCCGGCCCCTGACGACGGGCAGCAGCCCTCCCGCACGCACAGGCTCATACTCTACCAGTGCCAGGGGCGAGGACCGGATTCCCGCCTCTACGTCTCGCGTGAGCCGACAGCCGCCTGCGAGATGCCGCCAGGCAGGGTCTACGGTGTGTTGCAGGAGGCGCGTGCCCGCGGCTCGGCTGACGACATGTTCCAGAAACAGGAACTGACCCCCGGGCTTAAGAACCCGGGCGATCTCGTCCAACACCTGATCCATATCGGTCACACTGCACAGTACGAGGCTGCTGATAACGGTGTCGAAGGCATCGGGAGGGCTGGGGATGGATTCGGCCGGGGCATCCCAGCAGGGCAGATGGGGATAGCGCCGCGTGACGATGCGGCGCATGGTGGCGTCCGGCTCGAGGAGCACGACGTCTGACGCGGCGCTGCCCAGCACCGGCACGTCCAGACCAGTTCCGGCCCCGATGAGGAGCGTGCGTCCCACGGCCCGGCGATTCTGCTGCACCCGTACCTGTCCGACCATGCGATGGAGGGCCGGTTCGGCGAACGGATAGAGGCGGCTGAACCAGGGGTGGTGGACAGGCTCGACAGGCCGCCGGTCACGCCTGCGGCTTTCGTTCCCGGGCGTAGGGCCGTGCGCCACGTGGACCTCCCTAGACTGTGCAGGCTGCGCTTGGCCCAGCCCGCCCCCACCCTGTGCTGCCGTGACGATCGGGAGACGAAAGGCGAGAGGCGCTGGCAGACAATCCCAACGCGGTGGCCCCCGGGTTTGCTAAGGTGCGATCCAGGGGCGGCCAGCGTTCACCCACCCGGCGGTGCCGTCCTTGAGACTCCAGGCGCGCACACCTCGTGCCCGCAGGTACTGGGCCGCGTACTGACTGCGCACGCCTACCGCACACACGGTCAGGACGGGAGCCGCCTCGTTCCGCAGCCCGTCCAGCTCGTCTAGTGCCGTCCGCACCGCACCGGGCAGATGGCCGCGCGAAAATTCCTCCGGCGTACGGACATCGATGATGCGCAGGGGGCCCTCATCCATCAGACGTACGGCCTCATCGTGCCCCAGCTCGAAAACGGGGGCGGCGTCGCTCGGCGCCTCCGTGGTGGGAAGCGGCACCCCGCAGAAGCCTTCATAATCCACTAGCTCGATGATGGAGGGATGCTCACCCGACACCGGACAGCGGGGATCGGCCCGGAAAGGCACCGCGTGCCAGCTGGTGCGCAGTGCGTCGTAGATCAGGAGCTGTCCTGGGCCGTCCGGATACAGACCCAGCAGGAGTTTGAGGGCCTCGACGGCTTCCATGCTGCCCAGCACGCCCGCCACCGCGCCGAGAATACCAGCCTCGGCGCAGCTAGGCACGGTGCCTGGAGGCGGCGGTGCCGGGAACAGGCAGCGATAGCAGCCGCGGCCGGGACGGAAGACCGCCAGCTGCCCCTCAAAGCGGAGAATGGCGGCGTCCACCCAGGGCTTGTTCAGCAGCACGGCCGCGTCGTTCACGAGATAGCGGGTGGGAAAGTTGTCACTGCCGTTGACAATAAGATCGTAGCGCGAGAAGAGGTCCAGCGCATTTTCACTGGACAGAAACTCCCGATGTTCCACTACCGTGATGTCCGGATTCAACGCCGCAAGGCGTTCCGCACCGGATTCGGCCTTCGGACGGCCCACATCGGCACTCGCATGCAGGATCTGCCGGTGGAGGTTGGTGGCGTCGACCCGATCTCCGTCCAGCAGGCCGAGTGTCCCGATGCCCGCGGCCGCGAGATACGTAGCGGCAGAGGAGCCGAGTGCCCCCGCGCCGATGACGAGCACCCGACTCTGGCTGAGACGCCGCTGGCCTTCGATGCCCACCTCCGGCAGCACGATCTGCCGCTGGTAGCGGGCCATCTCCCGGGCCGAGAACGGCCGGACCCCTTTGGTCTCATCCCCCATCGCGCGCCCCTCCCCGCTATCCGCCCGACACCGCACGCAGCACGAACACATCCTCGCCCTCGGCAAGCGGGTGCCCGTCGGACGACGCCTCGTTCAGCCGGACCCCGCCCACAAAAACGGATAAATGCTGACGGAATCGGCCGTCCGACTCGGTCAGCCAGTGCCGCATGCCCGGATGACGGGCATCCAGTTCCCGCACCATGTCGGCCAGGGATCGGGCGGGCAGTTCTACCCGCGAAGGGGCCTGGAACGCTCCCGCCAGGTCAGCTGGCAGATACACGGTAATCATACCGGCGTGGCGACTACCGACAGCACACGAGGCAGGTGGCGCGCCACCTCGACCCAATGCTCGCCCTCGTCCGGCGAGGCATACACGTCGCCCGACGTGGTCCCGAAGTAGAGGCCCTGACTGTCTTCGCCGTCGCCCGTGAAGGCATCGCGCAGCACGCCGCTGTACACGGCGTCCGGCAGGCCCTGGTGGAGGCCCGTCCACGAAGAGCCGCCGTCCGTCGTGCGGTACACCCGCAGCACGTTCCCCGGCACCCAGCGCGGCATCGATCCGGAACTCACGAGCGGGATGACATAGGCGCGGTCGGCATCCTGCCGATGTGCCACGATTCCGAAGCCAAAGTCATCAGGCAGCGTTTCGCCGACCGAATCCCAGCTCTCCCCGCCGTCGTCGGACCGGTAGACGCCGCCGTGGTTCTGGAGCCACATGCGGTCCTTGCGGGCCGGGGTGACCGCAATCCGGTGCACGCACTGGCCCGATTCGGGATACCGCTGATCCTCCGGCATGAAGTCGGCCCGCACGCCACGATTGGCGGGGCGCCAGGTGGCACCGCCGTCGTCGGTCCGGTAGCATCCGCCCGTGGAGCAGGCGACGTAGAGACGCTCCTCGTCAAACGGATCCGGCGCGATAGTGTGCAGACACTTGCCGCCGAAGCCGGGAACCCACGTGGAGTGAGTCGGGTGAGCCCGCAGCGAGGCCACCTCGGACCATGTGTCGCCGCCGTCGTCGGACACGAAGAGACCGCTGGCCTCCACGCCGGCATAGATGCGGCGTGCCGAGACCGGCCGGATGGACCACACACGCGTGACCCTTTCCTCGTCGTCCGCACTGTACTCGAGGCCGCTGCCGCCCGTGTCCCAGGTGGCGCCCAGATCGCGTGAGCGGCGCACGGCGGGGCCGTAAAATTCATTGTTCACACCGGCCAGCAAGGTCTCGGAGTGAGGGTTGTAGGCGCTCGTATAGATGGCGGATCCCGCCAGGACCGGCTCCATAGCAATCCAGTGGTGACGATCATCAGACCGGAAACGGAAGAGTCCCTTAACGGTGCCCACGGTAAGCAGCAAATGCCGCACTTCCCTTCAACGCGGATTGAGGAATCGGAGCGGAGCCGGAGCGCGACCGGGAGCAACACAGCAACAAAAGGAGAGGTACGGGGCACGGCAGCCGATGCGCGCAGATGTGAGCCGATTGTAGCATTCATGATCCATGCCTGGTGGCGAGTCGAGGGCGGCCCGTTCTGTGATATCCTGCGGCCAGTGGAGGAAAGCGAGAGAATCTGCGTGCATGTTCGCCGTCACCAACGCAAAACCTTCCTGGCTGAGGTTCAAGCCTTTCTCTTAGAGGACGAGGCGATGAACAATCTCCTGCTGGGCCTCGGGCATACACTGTCGACCAACCCCGACGCCTACCCGCTTCCCCCCTATCTGGCCTCCATTGCAGACGGTGACCGCGGTGACGACGGCGGCCGGATTGCTCTGGTGGCCCTGCGTACGCCGCCCTTTCAGCTGGCTCTCTCCACGTGCGCACCCTGCTTCGATGTCCGCCATGTTGTCGACGCCCTGGTGGCGGATCTGGGGGGCGCGTCTCCGAGCCTGCCTGGCGTGGCTGGTCCGAAAGCGGTGGTCGACGCCTTTCTGCCGCGTTGGGAAGCCGCGTCGGGTCAGGAGGCGGAGCTGGCGGTGGCCGAGCGCATCTACGAACTAACCCAGGTGAGCCTGCCGCCAGAGGTGCCGGGCCGCATGAGGATGGCGGGAGCGGGCGACCGGGACCTCCTCGTGGCCTGGTTGGGGGCGTTCGCCCGAGAGGCCACCCCAGAAGCCCCCGACACGCCGGCCGAGGCGGTAGACCGGCGCCTCGCCACCCCTGGCTCGGCCTTCTACCTCTGGGAAGTTGCCGAGCCGGTTTCACTCGTGGGGCATACCGGGCCGACACCGACCGGCATGAGGATCGGCCCGGTGTACACGCCGCCGGTGTTCAGGGGTCGAGGCTATGCCGCCGCGCTTGTTGCCACCGTCTCCCAGCAGCTCCTGGATGCAGGACGCCAGCGCTGCTTTCTGTACACCGACCTGGCCAACCCCACATCCAACGCGCTTTATCAGCGCATCGGATACCGCCCGGTGGGCGACGTCGACCAGTATCGCTTCAGGTCTACCTGACGGAGTGGCCGGGACGGCGGGATAATGGCAGCATCGGGTCCTGAACCGCTTGATAGCGCGGCCCTTCCCGATCCGGAGTGCGTGCCGATCCGCTAGCCCGCAGGTCAGCCCGGACGTGCGCGAATTCCTGCTGCGCTAGGCCCCTTTCTGGGCCAACCGGGTGTATCTGGCGAGACGGTGCCGGAAACGCTCGAAACCCTGCCGAACGCGTGGCGGCCGCCGGTTCGTAATTTTCATGCCGCGGTTGAGGCCGGATCGGTGTGGGATAGCGCCACGGTCCGGATCCCGGAACGCGAAGAACCCTGTCTCACTCCCTCATGGGTGGCCGCCTTCCGGGTCGCCCGCACCGCGTTAGTGAATGGACGGCCTGTGCGCCTCGTGGTGCGGGCGGTCCGCGCCGGTATTGCCGCGCTCGAGGTGCTGGGGGCCACGCTTGATCCGGAGGCGCTCGTACCCGTCGTCCGCCGGCGGTTCCAGTTGGATGATGATCGGGCGCCGTTCCACCGGCGCCTCGCGCGGGATGCCAATCTGTCCTGGGCCGCCTTGGGGGCGGGACGCCTCATGCGCGGCACCAGTGTGTTTGAGATGTCGTCAAGACCATCGGCACCACCAACCGCTCATGGTCGGCCGGCTGGAGACCGCACTGGGCGCATCCTGCGACTGGGGGGACCCGTATTTCCCACGCCCGAGGCCATGGAGGCGGCACCGGAGTCGTTTTGCCGGGACGTCGTTCGGGCCGGGTATCGCGGTGCCTACCTCCGGACCATTGCGGACGACGCTGCCTGGAGACGTGTAATCCTGGAGGCGCTCTTGGACCCTGACCGGTCCGACGAGGACGTCGAGGCGAACCTCCCGGCGCTCCCCGGCGTGAGGCCGTACGCCGCCGCACACCTCATGCTGAGGGCGCTCGTCCGGTACGGGTATCTGGTGCTGGACTCCTGGACGCGGCCCGCCTACGTCCGCCGGCGGGAGTGACAGGCGTCGGAGGCCACCACGCCCGGCGTTTCCGGAAGTACGGTCGCGAGCAGGGGCCTTTCTGATTCACCGTCACGCAGGACTGGCTCCCAGACCCCGATCAGTAGACGCGGTCGTGACCGAAGTCGCGGGGGCGGACCACCAGTCCCGTCGACCCGGTTTGCAGCATGGACCACAGCGCCTGCCGGAAGCGATTCCCGTCGGCTCGGGTGCAGACAGCGGCGTTGGCGGGGCGCCCGAACGATCCCACCGTGTCCACCACCGACGCGCCCCGCGTGAGCTCGCCCGCTGTTTCAATGTCCACAAATGCGAAGAAGCCTTCCTGCCAGATGGTCTCCTCCAGGGCGCACGCGACCGTAATCGCGTCAGGATGCGTGGTGCCGTCAATACCGGCCGTCCTGCGGTTGAACTCCCACACCTTGCGCTGGGTGGCCAGGAAGAAACGCGATAACGGGGTATCGAGACCGGCCAACGCGTCCAGGTCGCGGCGCAGCACAACACTGTCCTGCAGGCATACGTCCCAGGGGACCAGGCGGATGTTGAACCCGGCATGAAACACGATGCGGGCTGCCTCCGGGTCCACGAAGAAGTTGTACTCGGAGAGGGGAAGCACGTTTCCGACCGAATTGTTGGTGCCACCCATGATGTACAGGGCCTTTACCCGGTCCGAAAAGGTCGCATCCTGACGAACGGCCAGCGCTAGATTGGTCAGCGGCGCCTGTGCGATGATGACCAGCTCGCCCGCGCAGCGGCGGGAGACGTCGAGGAGAAAGTCCACCG
>JBMFXK010000029.1:0-12923 GCA_049964315.1 Clostridia bacterium
CCTGTGGGCGGCGGCGGCGGTGCTGGCCCTGGCCGCGGCGCTGCTGGACCGGCGCCTGCCCGGGATCGCCGCGGCGGCCGCCGCGGCGGTGGCGAGCCTGGCCGGCTTCGGGCTGGCCATGACCCGGGGGCGGGCGATATCCCGCGACGCCCTGGCGGAGGCGGGTGTCGAATCCGTCGAGCGGCTGGCGGCGGAGCGTCTGTTCTGGGATGAGATGGGCGCGCGGGTGACCGAGCGTGAGCAGGCGGAGGAGAGGCTCAGAGCCTCTCGTGCCGAGCTGGACGAGGCGCGCGCGCGACTCGATCGGGCGCGCGAGGACCACGCGCTGGCGCGGGACAGTTATGATGCGATCCGGCGCGACGAGGACCTGCCGGATCTCAGCCCGGCGGAACTCCAGCACTGGCTCTCCTGGGTTGACGACGCCCTGCACACCGTGAGCCTCTACCGCCGTGAGCAGGAGTCGGTCCAAATCCTGGAGGACCGCCGCGAAGCCTTTTTTGAGCGAGCGCGGCAAACGGCCGAGTTCCTGCACGTGGACCTGCAGGAGACCAGGAACCCGGGTACGTGGCTGGAGCTGAGACGGGAGTGGCTGGACATCCCCAAACGTGAAGAGCGGCTCCGCGAGCTTGAGGACGAGGTGGAGCAGGCGCGGGAGGAGGCCCTGAAGGTGGGGGCAGCCCTGCAGGACTGCCTGCGGGAACTGGACGCACCCACCGTGGAAGTGGCCGCGGTCCGGGTTGCCGAGGGACTCCACTACGAGGAACTCTCCCGGGAAGCCATGCGTCTGGAAGCGGAGCTGTCGGCGGCGTCCCAGGGGCTCGGGGTGGACGGCTTCCAGCCTTACGTGGACGTCGGATTGGGGGACGCCCTGGAAGCGGCCCGGGCGCGGTTTGAGGACGCCCGGGCGGTGCATCAGGCGCGGCAGCAGGAGGCGGCCGAGCTGCGCCGGCATCTGTCCGACCTCGAAAGTTCCGGGGAGCTGGCCGATCTCCGTCTCCGGGCGGAGGCGCGCCGCGCCGAGGCGACACGCCTCTACCAGCGCTGGGCCTCCTACACCCTGGCGGCGGAGGTGCTGCAAAAGAGCCGTGAGCACTTTCAACGGGAGCGGCAGCCAGATGTCCTGCGCCGCGCCTCGGAGCTGTTTTCCGCCTTCACATCCGGCCGCTACGTCCGGGTGCTGGCCAGCGCCGACCAGGTCCGGGATCTGGCGGCGGAACTCAACGACGGGCGTCAGTATCCGGTGGAGGCCCTCTCCCGGGGCACCCAGGAACAGCTGTACCTGGCGCTGCGCCTGGCCTGGATTGAGAGCCGCGAGCAGCACTCCGAGCGGATGCCGCTCATCCTGGATGACATTCTTGTCAACGCCGACCCGGATCGCGAGCAGGTGATGGCCCGCACCCTGGTCCGCTTTGCCAGGGGCCGGCAGGTGATCTACCTGACCTGCCATCCGGAGGCGGAACGCACCTTGAAGAAGGCCCGAAGCCGCCCCCCGCTGGAGTGGTCGGAGGTCCTGGCCGCGCGTTGACGCGCCTTCTCTCCACCCGCCATACTGGCATCGACGCATGATGGAGCGGGGAGGGTTGTCCACGGTATCCCCAGCAAGCCTTAAGGGACGAGCGCGGACGCTTTCCTGCTTATGAAGACGGCGCTGGCCGTCCTCATTGCCATGGCCTCGGCAGTGCTGGGGGCGTTGGCTGTGGTCGGCACCAGTCAGAGGCCGGTCCGCTGGAGCTGGCTGCTCGGCGGCGTGGCGGCCGGCGCGCTGGTGGCGGAAACCGCCACCAGCCTCTGGATCGGACCGCCCGGCTCGCCGCTGGAGCCGGGCCTGGATGGTCTGGTCATGGGCCTGGCGCTGGCCTGGCTCTATGGCCGCCGGCCGAAGAAACCCGGATCCTGAGCCTTACGCGTTCAGATGCGGCACATCGGTGTCAGGCTCTGTGTGGATGTTGATGGGGAGCCGGCGCCGAGGCCCCACCGACTTCGGCAGCTCGACCCGCAGCAGCCCATGCTGGAAGTGAGCCTCCGCCCGCTCGGCGTCTACGTCGGCCGGCAGGTTGACCTGCAGGCTGAACGAGCCCTGGCGGCGGATGTGTTCGAAGCCCTGCGGCGCGTCGGGCCAGTGCCCGGACACCGTCACGCTTTCCTGATCGACATCCAGATCGACCTGACGCGGGTCGGCGCCCGGCAGCTCCACTTCCAGTACAAGCCGGTCGCCCGTGTCGGCCAGAAAGTGATCCGGTTCGCTGTCAAAGGCGCGGCCAAAGTCCTGGGTCATGCGGTTCCAGTAGCGCATCATGTCCTCGCGCCAGCGATCCATATCGGTGTCCCAGCGAAAGATGGGCATCCCAACACCTCCGGCGCTAGTATGGCCGAAACGGTCGGCTCAACGCGCTTCCGATGCCTCAGTCACGGCCTCGTCCGGCAGGTACAGGGTCTCGGCGTCGGTGTCGTAGTGGAACAGGTCGGCGTAGCGGCCCCAGTAGATGGCGGTGGTGAGCTGCACCTCCGCCTCTTCGGCGGAGAAGTGCTCCTGCAGAATGTCGATGAAGAACTCGCGGCCCATGGTGCCGTTCTGCTTGGAGCGCAGCACCCGCTCGATCAGGCGGAAGATGGGAATCTCCACCAGTTCGTCCCGGATCATGGTCTTGCGCTCCGCGGCATCGGCTTCGCAGAAGCGCAGGCCGGCCTCGGTGAGGATGAGGTCGCCCTCATGCACTTCGGCCAGATGGAACAGCTCCGCCGTGTCGGTCACCGGCAGCAGGTCGTCCACCTCCAGCAGCAGCTCCGAGCCGAGATGGTAGAGATCGTCGCGCCCCCCGCGGTCGGCCACCAGCTCAAGCAGGCCCGTGAGCATGGACAGATGGCCGGTGGGCAGCGACTTCAACCGCGCGCGGTCGCCCACCTGCGGCGCGATTTCCTCAACCACCCCCGATGTCTCCACCTCATCCCAGCCGGTGACAATCTTGTAGACCTGGTCCACCAGCGCGATGAACTCGGGCGCTTTCCGGTTGCGGGGATGCGGCAGGGTCAGGGAGAGATCCGCCACCACGCGGGCTGGATTCTTGGACAGAATGATGATGCGGTCTGCCAGGAACACGGCCTCCTCGATGCCGTGCGTCACCATGAGGATGGCCTGGGTCGGGATCTGGTGGTCGAGCCACCAGTCCAGGAGCTCGGAGCGCAGGTTCTCGGCGGTCAGGAAGTCGAGGGCCGAGAACGGCTCGTCCATCAACAGGAGCTCGGGGTCGACAGCCAGCGCCCGGGCAAAGCCGACGCGCTGGCGCATCCCGCCTGAGAGCTCCTTCGGAAAGGCATCCTCGTACCCGTTCAGACCGATAAGGTCGATGAGGCGGCGGGCATGCTCGTGCCGCTCTTTGATGGGCACGCCTTTGGCCATGAGTCCCATCTCGACGTTTTGCTGGACGGTGAGCCAGGGGTAGAGGGCAAACGACTGAAAGACCATTGCGGCATGGGCATTGGGACCGTCCAAAGGACGGCCCCGGTACAGCACGGTGCCATAAGATGGGGGCACCAGTCCGGTGATGATGCGCAGCAACGTGGATTTCCCGGAACCCGACGGTCCCAGGATGGCCACAAACTGGCCCGATTCGATGTCGAGCGAAATGTCGTCGAGGACGGGAATATCATAGCCGTCCGGCTGCGTGTAAGACTTTGAGACCCCGAGAAGCCGCACCAGGGCATGAGTCTTCGCCATGATGGCCATGAACTCCCTCCCCTGTCATCGACAACGATTCGCTTCTTACGCTCTTGCGCTCTTACGCTACCCTGCGCCGGGCCGCCGGACAACCCGACGTCTCGCACCGACGACTGCACATCGCCCTTGCCGGGGCTACACGTCCAGGGTGAACCGGTCCGACGCCTGCCGGTAAAGCGGCCGCCAGATGAGGCGGTTCAGCAGCACCACGGTTGAGGCCAAAGTCAGCGTCGAGAGTAGAAGCAACGCAAAGCGACCGTCGGTGCTGGCGGTGGCGATGAGCCAGCCCACCCCAAACACGTGGTGGGTGTGGCCCTGGAAGGACACGTACTCGGCCACGATGCTCGCATTCCAGGCTCCGCCGCTCGCCGTGATGATGCCGGCGATGAGATAGGGGAAGATGGCGGGCAGGATGAGCGTCCTCCAGGCCAATGTTCCCTTCAGGCGAAAGAGCCGCGCGGACTCCTTCAAGTCCTCGGGAATGGCCGATGCCCCGGCAATCACGTTGAAGAGGACGTACCATTGGGTGCCCAGCATCATCAGCAAGATGGCCGCGATGTTGAGACCTCCATGGAGATGGAACAGGATGGCCACCACGCCCGGGAAGAGGGCCGTCGCCGGCACGGAGGCGAAAATCTGAATGATGGGCGTGAGTCGCGACGAGAGCTTGCGATTCAAACCGATAGCCACGCCGAGGGGGACGGTCCAGATAAGCGACAGCAGGATCGACAGCAGTACCCGGCCGAAAGTAGCGGCGGTAGCCAGCAGCACGAACCCAATCGCAGGGTGGCTGCGGACAATGAGGTGCACCCCGTCTTTGATGAAGACCACCATGAGGTAGACGGATCCGGCCAGGATGAGCGTCCGTACAAAGGACAGCGTGGACTGAACGGTCGGCGAAGGGCGGCGTCCGGGACGCACTCGGAAGGCGCGGTCCGACCACTCTGTCAAGGGCGCCCAGACACGCGAAGAGAATTCCTCAATGAGAACCGAGCGCCGGACCATCATGAGCACGGCCGACCGAGGAGGCTCGCCCTCCACCATCTCCATCTTGAACTTCTCCGCCCAGGCCAGGACGGGTCGGAAGGCCAATTGGTCCATGAGAACAATGACGGCGATGAGCGCGGCCAGTCCGATAAGTTCCTTGCTCCAGCGGCCGCGGTTCGCGGCTGTCTGCAGAAACGAGCCGATCCCGTGGAGCTGGTAGTTGCGATTGCCGAGGGAGAATTCTTCTGCCGCCATCAAGAAGAACCAGCCGCCGGCCCAGGACATCATCGAGTTCCAGACCAGCCCCCCCATCGCGTACGGCAGTTCCAGGGTGCGAAACCGCTGCCAGCGGGTCAGGCGGGTCGCCACCGCCAGCTCGCGGAGCTCCTTCGGGATGGTGACGAATCCGGTGTAGAGGGCAAACACCATGTTCCAGACCTGGCTCGTGAAGATGAGCACGACGGAGGCCAGATTGGGACCGAGATTACTTCCTGGAAAGAGTGCGATGAAACCCAGGAGGACGACCGGCAGGAACGACAGGATCGGAATGGACTGCAGGATGTCCAGGATCGGAATGAGGTAACGCTCGGCCCGCTGGTTGAAGGCGGCGAGATGGGCATAGACGATGGCAAAGCCGAGGGAGAGGATATAGGCCGCCGCCATCCGAAGCCACGACGCCAGGGCGTACAAGGGAAGCCGGGCGAGGCTTAGGCTGATGGCCCCGCTTTCCGGACGGAAGCCATGGCCGTGCGTGGCCCAGGCCACGACCGCCGCGATAGCGGCCACCGCGCCTGCGCCCACGACGATATCGGCCCAGTTGAATGGGGGCCGCACCTCGCCACGCTGAAATACCGCCATGACACGCCCCCTCTCCCGTCGCCCAGACAGGCGAGAACCGGTAGTTGCTCGAACGGGGTCAAATCAATCCCCATTCGTTCGAGAGGGTCTCCACTCGCGTCCAGTCTCGCCACCTCCTCCGTTCACGGGATGGGACGCCACGTAACTTCATGGCGGGCTCTCCTAGCAACATAAGAGATGGGCGGTGATTCGGCAATCGTTTGAACTCAGGTGGCCGTCGGGGCGGGCCAGCGGAGGAGGCGCCTCAGTTGAGCTGCCCCCAGCAGCAGTACGGGTCCGCCAAATTGGTAGACGACCATCGCCGGCAGCACGTAGGTCTGGGCGAAGCTCACGACGGCATCCACGTTGGGAAACAGGGACGCCAACGCCATCACCATGGCTCCAAAAATCACGATAAGCAGACGGTACTGCGTCATGGTCCGCAGGCCCAGTACTCCCATGACGTCATGCGCCACGCACCAGATCCGGACTGCTTCGAAGGCGAGCACGAACAGCCCCCAGAAGACCACCACCAGGAGGCCCAGCTTGTTGATGATGAGGGCACTGATGTCGATAAGACGCATGGCAGACACGGATGGCCATTGGATGAGGGCCAGGAAACTCGGTCCCTCGACACCAACCGTCAGGATGTATCCCAAGAGATAAAACGCGATCGTGATCAGCATGATCATGTAACCGCAGCGTTCAGCCTGCGGCCGCTCTTCGCGGCGAACGAAAGGGTAAAGCGTCAGGGTGATTTCGTAGCCCCAAAAAATGTACCAGCTGTGGTACGCCGCGAGCACGATGGGTCCAGGGTGCAGGGGCAGTGACGGCACGAGGGCATATCCGGCGGAAAATCGTCCTAAGAGCAGGGTGCCCAGCAGCACGGAGAGGACAAAGGCCGGCACGAACGTTACCTGCAGCGTGCGGCCCAGCACCGGGGTGTCGAACCAGGCTGCATACATGGCCACGACGACGACGGCGTCCCGAATGGCCCATGCAGGAGTGTCTGGCAGAAAGAACGTGATCATGACCCAGCCGAAGTTGGAGATCACCAAGAGGGCCAGGACGACATGCAGGGCGATCGTGAGGACCGCCGTGGGATAGCCCATCACCGGTGTCAACAGCCGTAGACTGAACGCCGACACCTGTTCGGCGGGTTGCAAATGATTGACCCGAAACCAGAGCCAGAGGCCGAACAGGGCGGCGGCGGCGTCCAGTCCGAACGCGTACAGCGCTTCGGGGCCCCCATACGCCACCAGTTCACGCGGGAAGTGAAACATTCCCACGGCGAGATAGCCCGCACCCAGCAGGAGAGCAAACTGCGTCGCCGAAATCGTGCGCGCTGCCAGGGTTGCAACTCCTTTCCCAGACGGCATCTGCCGGGATCAGGTCATGTCGCCGAGGTCGTGCAATGTCACATGCACCGCCACCTGGATGCTGGCGCGGCGGTAGAGGGTCGGCCAGTTGCGTACCTCGGACGGATTGTGGTACAGGAAGGCCATACCAAAGCCTACCGGGTCGGCACCCACGGACTGCGCCTGCCGGAGTGTCTTCAAGACGCCCACCGCCACCACATGCGCCAGCTGTCCCTCCAGGATGGGGATGTTGTGGGAAGATGCCTGCCCCACGGGGAGGATATCGACGGTGCCCACGACTTGCAGCGAGATGGCCAGATGCAGGCGCCCTCCGACCAGCTTGGTGGACGGCGTGGCCACCCCACGAACGGCCCGCACGGAGGCGGGGCCGCCTCCCAGCCCCGGCAGCTGCAAGGGTGCCTTCATGGTCCGGCCGAGTGCGAGTCCCATCATGAGAGTCTCCCTCGCATTCAGGATCGCGGCGATGCGACCCCCGCGATACAGCACCATGCGCTGGAGTTGGAACGACTGCGCCCTCGGGGTGATGAGGGGATCCCAAAACGTTACGCCGGGTGTAAATGCATCATGTTCAAGCCGCCAAACGGTGCGATGCATAGCGACCGGCAGACAGGGTTGACATCCGAATACGCCTAAAAAGTAAAGGGCGGGGATCCGGCGCTCCTGGGGCGTCGTATTCATAAACTTCGATTCAGACGCCGTCGTGGTGCCGATGTAGGCGGTTTTGGCAAAGGGTCCAATACGGGTCAGGGTGGCCACGACGTCATTAAACTGAGCGGGATCGAGCCGGCTCGACAGGATTACCATGCCCGTCTGCCCGAGGTAGAGATCGCGGCTCGAGTCCTCTTCCGCGTGAGAGAGCGCGGCCATCATGGTAGGACCTGTCGCCGTCAGCACATATACCTCGGCCGAGCCCCCTGACCCGCCTCCGCCGGGCGCACCGCCCAGTGTCGCGAGACCGGCTGCGGTGGGAATCTGAAACGCCACTTTCACCTGGCCGTGAGCAGCCGGCCACACCCCCATCATCAGAACGAGCGCGCGCTGGTCGATGGGGATATCGTCCCAGCAACCGGCGAGCAGCAGGGTCAAGAGAAGGAGTATGGCCGCCAGACGCATTCGGGACGTCACGGGCGGACGTCCTCCTGAGCCCGATGGAGGTCCAAACCGCCCTCGAAGGTCCACGGGGCGGCCTGGCTGACGTCCACGGGCCGGGGATAAACCGGGCGGTTTAGGAACCGGTTCAGCGGCACCCGGATCCAGCTGTCCCGCAAGTCCCGCCACCGCGTAGGTCCAAACGGGGAGAAGTACGGAACCCCGAAGCTTTCGAGCGAGCACAGATACGTGACGATGGCCACCGATACCAGCACGATTCCAAACAGTCCCAGGGCATACGCCCCCACGATAAGTCCCCAGAACAGCCATCGCCAGGCCGCTGTCATCTCGTAGCTGGGCGTGGTGAAGAGTCCCAAGGCGGATAAGGTGGCAATGATAATCATGAGCGTATCAACCAGGCCGGCTTTCACGACGGCGGTACCCACCACCACAGCCCCGACGGTGCCGAGTGTGGTGGCCAGCGGCTGGGGAAGGCGGTTCGCCGCCTCCTGGAGAACGGCGATAATACCGTACATGATGAGTACCTCCACGACCGGCGGGAACGGAATCCCCTGTCGGGCGCCAGCGAGCGTGAGGATGAGCTTCGTCGGTACCAGATCGGGATCGACCGATGTGAGTGCGATGTAGGTCGGCATGAGATATATGGCCAGCACAATGCCAAGCAGGCGGATGAGGCGAATCAACGACGCGTCCCAGGCGCTGAAGACGTAATCCTGAGTCGTCTGGTAGAAGTCCATAAACGTATTGGGATAGGTCGCCACAAAGGGGTCGTTGTCAATCATCACGGCCACCTTGCCCCGGAGCATGTCCCGGACCACCCAATCCACCCGCTCGCTCAAGCGGGTCATGGGGAACAGGGGCGAAGCGCGCTCCAAGATGCGGGTGGAGATCTGGCTTATTTCCTGCACCGAATCCACCTGCAGGTGCTGGATGCGGTGTTCCACCGCCGACACCAGCTCAGGGTTGGTGAGTCCCTCAATGTGGGCGACCAGCACAGTGGTCTTGGTGTAGCCACCGACTGTGAAACTATCAAACTTCAGCCAGCTCGTTCGGATGCGGCGCCGAATCTGGTTGATATGCGTCAGCAGAATCTCGTTGAAGGCTTCTTGAGGGCCTTTTATAGAAGGCTCGGATTGCGGGCGTCCGATCGAACGCGCACCGAATTTGACCGTGTCCAAAACCAGAACCTGGGAGACTCCGTCAACAAATAGGAGTGCTGAGCCATACGTCAGCTTGTCGAGCAGGCTCGACCAGCTCTGTTCGCTGGCAACATGACCAACAGCTTGGAGAGCTTCGGATACGCGGTCCTGAAGGCGGGAAGGTGTGGTGAATTCGTCGGGAGCCAGGTCGTTCAGCTCCAGGAGGCGCAGAATGTCCTGGTCAATCATGACGTTGTCGACCATTCCATCTGCAAACGCCAGCAGAGCGGGCCACCTGAGGGTTCGACCGATGGTCAGGCGGCGTACGATGATGTCAGGCGATTGAGCCACGGTGCTCTTCAAGCGATGGTACGCGGCATCCACACTGCCGCCGAAGCGGTCAAGATGGCCATTTGTGAGGGAAAAATCCGTCAGGAGCGCGTCCAACCGCTCTCCGAGGGACGACGCGTCGGCCATCAGTTGCTTGAGGGTAATTTTGTCCATCTGCAGCGAGTGTGCGGGCGTGGGCTCGGTTGTCGAGACATCTTGGTGAGACCCTGGGTGAGGAGCCGCACGATGAACCCCGACGGTTCGCCCGCGGTGCAGTTCCTCGTGGATCACCGGCGATCGCCGCGTAGCCGTATCGGGGGTCGGGCGCGAAGAAAACGGCCACATGACGCTCCTCCTTCGAAGGGGGTCGCAACAGTTCCAATATGGCCATCCCTCCTATAGGCCATCCGCGCACAGACGGCTGTTACAATTCCAGATGCAAGGGGGTCCGACCGAATACGAACGGCGGTGGCATGAAGCTCAGCGCGCGCTATTGGCTGGTCGGCAGCGACGCGTTCCGAGCAGAACAGGCACGAGATGGCCTGGCGGTACGCCTCGGGCCGGGGGTCGAGGTGCGCCGGGCCGACGGCCGCGCGGATCTAGATGAGCTGGGGCTGTGGCTTCGCAGCACCGGCTTCTTGGATGCCGCGGGACCCCGGCTGCTGTTTTGGGACCATCCCGACGGTCGGCAAGTGAAGGGATCGGGGTTTGACGCGCTGTGCCGATCGACGGCCGCCGACCGGTGGCTCGCCGTGTGGGTGGACAAGGGAACGCGGCCCGAAGGATTTCAGGAGGTTGATGTCGCTCCCCTGCGGGGGTCGGGATGGGAGGCCCTGGTCCGTCAGCTCGTCCGGAAGGAAGGCGTGACCCTGGACCCCCCGGCTCTCCTGGCGCTCGGACGCGCCTGCCATCCGTCCGGACATCAGGTCGTCCAGGCAGCCCGACTCCTAAAGCTGGCCGCGGGAGACCGGCCGGTGTCGCTGGCGGAGGTGGAGGCACTGGTGCAGCCGCTGGAAGGCGATGCGCTCTATCGGCTGACCGATGCCCTGATCCTCCGTGACACCGAGACGGCTTACCGCGAACTGCGCCAGCAGCTCGAACGGGGCGCCGAACCGATTCTGGTCCTAGGCGCCATGAGTCGTCAGATGAGCCAGCTGGCGGGCTTCATGGACGCCCGGCAACATGGAGCACCGATCCCGCAGGCGGCCGAGCGTGCCGGCCTGCGCTCGTTTCAGACACGGACGTTTGGCCGCGCGGCCGCGGTGTGGTCGCCGGCGGAACTTTCCCATTGGTTTGACCGTGCGCGTGCGGTGGATCGGGCGCTCAAGTCATCCCGCCTGGACCCCGACAGCTGGCTTTCCGCGCTGGTGCTGCAAGGCTTTGCGAGAAAGGCATGACAAAAGACCCGCACCAGCGGGTCTTTCTTGGGCGCGAAAATTACGAGGCGTCAGCCCGCGCCATGGTGTTCAGGATGCGCGCGAGGCGAGACTTCTTGCGTGCCGCCGCATTGCGGTGGATGGCGCCCTTTTGCGCTGCACGGTCGATGCGGCCCGAGGCAAATCGGAACGCGGATTCTGCAACGCTGACGTCACCGGACACCACGGCGGCTTCGAAGCGCCGCACCGCAGCGCGGTACACGTTCTTGCGCATCCGGTTGCGCAGCATGCGCTTTCGATTCTGGCGGATCCGCTTCTTTGCCGATTTGATATTGGCCAACTCGAGGCACGACCTCCCGGGCGAGGATTATAACAGAATGCGCCATCGCCGTAAAAGCCATGCTATCGCCCAGGAGGCGGCTTGTCGATGGACATCCGCATCGTGGTGCGTTTTTGGGCCGCCGCCGCGGCCCTGTTTTTGACCGCTCAGGTGGTGGGATCACTGTCGGTGGGACCGTTGGCCGCGTTGATGCTGGCCATGCTGCTGGCCGTGGTCGGATCACTCGGAGGCTGGCTGTGGCCGGAAGCTGGTCCTGGCGGTCCTGGCATCATGGGCTGGATCACCAGCGCGGTGGTCCTCTACGGAGTCCAGCTCGCCCTGCCCATTTACCGGGTCACGATCGTGGGAGCGGTCTTGGCGGGGGGCCTGGTGTGGCTTCTGGATCAACTGACGCCGCTGGTCTTTGGCTGAAGGGTCTGCCGGGATGCCTTGTCCCATAAGCATGAACGCGGGAACGCCATGAGGCGTCGACACTGCTATGGGGAGACAAGCGCGCATGCACGATCGCCGCTTTATTACGATCTGGAGGCCGGGGCACCTCGCCCGGCGTCCGAGGCATCCCCGTCCGAAGCCACGCCGGCCCCGGCCCGAACCGACGCCGGATCCGTTTTGGGGCATGCTCTGGAGCTATGCCACCGTTGCGGCGCTCGGCCTGTTGGTGCTGACCGTCGTCAGCCAACCGTCGCCGCGGACCGTACCGGCCATGGCCCACCTCGCGGGGTCGAAGAAGGCTGCCGGACTCACTCGGTGGCTGCGCGCCATTCGGGTGCCGACCCGGCCGGTGCGCGACTGGTTCACCGACGGTGCTCCGCTGACGGCGTGGCTGCAGGGTCAGCTGACACGCCCCTGGCCGGTCCATTGGGACTCGCTGGTGAGTGCAACCGTGGCGACCGTGACCGCGACGCCCTTAAGCAGTCTGAACCAACTCCTGTATGCGGCGGTGCCGAGTCTGGCGGCCGCAAAAACGATCCGCCCCGAGCCTGAACTGCCCCAAGAGGCCTTCGCCGTGGACCCGTCCATCCCCGGAGCGCACGGGCGGGTGTGGGCGGTGCTTGGTCAGCGGCCGGAGGTGGGTATTTACCAGACCGAGTCGCACCAGAGCTTCTGGTCGGAGCTCCCGAAAGGGGCCACTGCCGCCTACTCCACCAACTGGCCGCAGACGGTCGTTCAGGTGGGGTGGTGGTTGACCCAGGACCTCCACGCGTCGGGGGTGAACGCGGTTCAGTCCCGGGTGGACAACATGCGGCAGGGTCTCTTGGGCAGTTACGGCCTGTCGCTTCAGACGGCGCGCACGCTGCTCAAGTGGTGGCCCAGCATTCGGGTCCTGCTGGATGTCCAGCGCGGCACCGCCGGCCGCGGCAGCACGGTGGCCGTCGTGCACGGGGTGAAGACCGCCCGCATCCGCTTTGTGGTGGGCACCAACCAGCTCCTGGCCCAGCCGCACTGGCATGAGAATCTGCAATTCGCGGTCGCGCTGGCGAACGAACTGAAGCGGCTGGCGCCGGGCATCCTGCGCCAGGACGCCGTCGACACCGTGCCCTATCGCTACAATCAGCAGCTTCTGCCTGGAGACCTGGTGGTGGACGTGGGCGGCCCCGACAACACGCTCCTGGAGGAGCGGCGGGCGGTTTATGAACTCGCCCAGGCCGTCGCCGATCTGGTGCGGGCGGGCAAGGTGCCGTGACAGGGTCGAAAGCTTTTCGGACACAC
>JBMFXK010000030.1:0-12890 GCA_049964315.1 Clostridia bacterium
GTCCGCACAGGGCCCGGGCGAAACGCTGTGCGCCCTTCATCCGCATGTGACTCCCTCCCTCCACCTGTCCTGGCTGCCACTGTCCAACTGTCCGATGGCCCAGCTGCGCAGGTCCGCTCCGATTCCAGTCCCGGCCGATGCCAGCATCCGAGAGCGGGCCGAGCCGACCCATGCCGCCCCCAGCCCCTGCCGGAGCCAAAGTCGCGAGGAATCCAGGTCAGGCTCTCGTCTAAAGAGCGTGTGTGGCACCGAAGGGCCCTATCCGGGCAAATTTGCCCACGACACAAGCCGGGCTCGAGCCCGGCTTGCGCACGCTCGTATCAAACGGCCTCAGGAGATCCCGGCCGTGCTCCGGATGAGGTCAATCGAGGCGGCGGTGGCGGCCGAGGTTTCTGCGGCCGTCCAGCGCGGCGCTTCCTCGCCCCGCACCACCCGCGCAACGTGCTCGAGGTGGGCGGCAAACGACGGCCGGCCGTCGCCGGCCGACAGGCTGGTGGTCTCGCCGCCGCGCGTCAGTGTGAGCGTGTCGCGGTCTGAGGGATGGAAAGGATTGGAGATCGTGATGGCTCCCTCGGTGCCGGTGATGCGGGTGAAGGTGTCCGGCGCGCCGCTCAGACTGGCCGAAAAGAGCAGGCGCCCGGCTGG
Source organism: Clostridia bacterium (assembly GCA_049964315.1). Classification (GTDB taxonomy): domain Bacteria; phylum Bacillota; class Sulfobacillia; order Sulfobacillales; family JAIMBI01; genus JAKATP01. The sequence continues at coordinate 646 of JBMFXK010000030.1, forward strand.
AAAAACGACCGCCCCGGCCACGGTTTCATCAACGCCGCCCGGATGGCGGGCTGTCACCACCGCCGCGGAGGCGGCTGCCGAGGAAAACAGCAGAGTGGCCAGGTGAATCGGGTAGCAGCCCACGTCGTAGAGGGCGCCTCCGCCCAGCTCAGGCTGCAAACGGATGTTGGCCGTGCTGCGGATGCGGAAACTGAAATGGGAGTCGATCTCCGTGATTTGGCCGAGAGCGCCGCCCGCAATCCATTCCCGCATCTTGGCAAAGTGAGGCCGGAACATGAAGACGAACGCTTCCCAGAGCGGCGCGCCGGATCGGGCGGCCGCCTCCGTCATCTCCATTGTCTCCGCCGCGGTCAGACCAAGCGGCTTCTCGCACAGAACCGGCTTGCCCGCGAGCAGTGCGCGAATGGTCCACTCCTTGTGCAGGCTGTTGGGCAGCGCCACGTAGACCGCGTCGACCGCCCGATCCTCGATGAGCGCGTCGTACCCCACCACCGCGTGCTCGATGCCGTTCTCACGGGCATACGCTTCCGTGCGCGCCCGCTCCCGCCCGGCGACCGCCCACGCCTCGCCGCCCGCGGCCCGCAGACCGGGCAGAAACGAGGCCCGGGCAATGTTTGCGGTCCCGATGATGCCCCAGCGGATGGGTGGCGCCATTACTGAGCGTCTCCAGGTGGCAGTCCGCGCTCGCCGATGTAGGTGACGAGGGTGCCGATGCGCTCGATGGACGCCTCCAGCTGCTCGCCCGGCTGAAGCCAGCGCCGCCGCTCCGGCGGCTGCCCCAGGATGACCCCGTCCGGCGTTCCGGTGAAGATGAGGTCGCCGGGCTTCAGGGGCAGGATATGGGAGACATACGAGATAAGGGTGGGCACGTCAAACACCAGGAGATCCGTAGATGAGTGCTGAACCCGATCGCCGTTCCGATAGAGGGCGATGTCAAGTCCGCTCGGATCCGGCATCTCGTCGCGCGTCACCACCACCGGCCCCACCGGGCCGAACCCCGGCAGGCTCTTTCCCAACAGCCACTGACTGGTGCGATTCTGAAGGTCGCGGGCAGACAGGTCGTTCCCCACCGTATAGCCGCCCGCGTAGGAGAGGGCGTCGGATGCGGACACCTGCCACGCGTAGCGGCCTATCACTACCACCAGTTCGGCTTCATAGTCGAGCTGTTCGGTGGCAGGCGGATGCGGAATGGTGGCGCCGGAGGCTGCCAGGGTGCTCACAAACTTATTAAACACAATGGGAATGGTAGGAACGTCGGATCCCGTTTCGGCGGCGTGGGCCCGGTAATTCTTCCCGATGCACAGCACCTTCTCGGGCCGGATAGAGACGGCCCGCAGCTCAATATCGCCCGCATCGACGGGCACCGCCGCCTCGAACGCACGCCGCAGCGGGTCGGGCACCGCGGGTCCCCCATCCCACACAGCCCACACGTCGTCGAGGGAGGTAATCCCGCGCCCATCCACGTCCGCGGCCAGGACACGCCAGCCGTCCCGTTCCACCGCCACCCGATCCTCTCCCCGGTACCGCACGTTTGAAAGCCGCATCGTTGCACCCCGCTCTCCTTGAAAAGATTTAAAAGATCACCCCGAGTCTAACAGAGCGGCACCTCCAGGGGCCGATATCCCCTTTTAGGGCGGAAAGCTATATGCTTAGCCTGAACCGGGTCGGGATCCATCCGGGACCTACAATGAGAGCGAAAGGCGGGTTTCCATGGAGCTTGAGCCCGTTGACCTGCTGCAGGCCGATCGCGAGACTGTCCTCCTCTACGTGGACGGCCTCATCGTGGGTGAGTCCAACTGGGTGGCTACGCTGGCCAACCTCTCCGCCGTGCTCCATGAAGCCCTGGGGCGCGTGAACTGGACCGGATTTTATGTGGTGGCGGGATCCGGTCGCGAGCTCATCGTGGGCCCGTTTCAAGGCAAGGTGGCGTGCACCCGCATTCCCCTGGGCACTGGCGTCGTGGGGACCTGTGCGCGGGACCGGCACACGCTCATCGTGCCGGACGTCCACGCCTTCCCGGGCCACATCGCGTGTGACAGCGCCTCGCGTTCCGAAATCGTCGTCCCGGTTCTGAGCGAGAACGGCGAGGTGCTGGCCGTGATTGACGTGGACAGCCCGGAGATTGATCGCTTTCACGTCGATGACGCCCTCATGCTGGAGGCGGTGGCCGAGCGCATCGCCAACGCGTGGCCCGCGGAATTTCAGCAGTCCTAACTTTTCCAATACCCCAAAGATTTCTTGCGCGACCGCCCAGAAACTGGTAGCGTCCCTCGCGAAGTGCACGGCTGGCACGTGTATGTTTGCCGGCCGGGATTGGTGGTGAGGGTCGTGGCTGTCGTGCTGGTGGTGGAGGATGATCCCGGAATCCGACTGGTCGTGACCGAAGCCCTGCGTGACGCATGCTTTGACGTGCGTCCGGCCGCGTCGGCGGCCGACGCGCTCTCCGTTGTCCGGTCCGGGGACAGGATCGACGTGATGGTGCTGGACCTCATGTTGAATGGCCCCTCCGGCGCTGACCTCTTAAAAACGGTCCGGAGCCTTCCCGGCTTTCAGGACGTACCCGCGGTGGTGACCACCGGTGCCGAGCCCTCACGCGACGTCTTTCCCGCTGCCGGCAGCTACCAGGCTTTCCTGCGCAAGCCCTACCGGCTGTCGGCGCTCATCGCAACCCTGACGAACCTTGTCGACGAGCCGCGGCTCAGGGACGCCACTGGATAGGCCGTGCCGTCACCGGTCGCGATCCTCATCCTTGGGGATCGGCTCGTGGCCCAGATCATCCTGCCGGAACCGGTCATCCAGGCGATGGCCGACCCGGAACATCACGTAGTTAATCAAGAAGAACAGGATCGCCGCAACCACGGCAGCCGCAATGATCCAGCCTGGTGCGGTCATGCGCGCACCTCCCACCCGAGAGCCTACCCGTCACGCTCCCTCGCCTCAACCGGCCCACGCGCCGCTGGATCGCCATCACTCAATTCTTCCGGATGCGCGAGGACATCCACGCCGGATCCGGCGTCACGGCGCCGGTGAGCCGCAGGACCTGCAGTGTCTGGCTGGCACCGGTTCCGACCCTACCCGAGAGCTCCTCCCTCACCGCCGAGCTGATGCCGCTCTGGCCGACCGAGGGGCCTTCGGTATCCTCCATCAGCGAGGGGCTGAGGCCGCCAGCGGCACCAGAGACCCCCAGGCAGCGGCGCGCACACTCACGGCGACGAGAGGCAGGCCCTCCTCGGCAGGCAAATCCAAACGGCGCGCCTGAAGCAGTCCGAGGACGGTGGTGGCCGCCGACGTGGGGGTGAACAACCAGAAGGGGCCGCCCGGCGCCGGCAAGGCCGCCGCCATCAGCCTCCCATGCGTCCGGACCCAAACCTGCAGGCCCGGTACGAGCACCCTGGATCCGCACACCGCGACATCGCCCCGCACCAGAAGCAGGGCGCGTGCGCGGGACCAAACTCCGCCACCAGCGCCTGCCCGGCGTGGGCGACCGTGAGCAGGGCCGTGCCGCCGGCCGCTACCACCGTGAGCTGCCCGCTTCGGCTGGCTGCCGTGGCCAGCGGCAGGCCCGCGCCACCGTCAGCAAAAGGGGCCGCTGACCGGCGACGGGATTGGCGGCCGTCATTCTCCACGAATGCGAATGGAGCAACGTGGCCGAATGGTTCGCCGCAACGACTCCGGAAGCCGGAGTCGACGGCGTCAGCCTCGACGTGCCGCGGCCGGCCAACGCCGCCCGCGTCTCCGCCTCACGGATGCGTCGGCGAGGAAAGCCAGTGCTCGAGAATGTATCGCTCGCGTCCGGATCCGGCCCGGTATCGCTCGTAATGGCCGGGATTCTTTTTGTAATAATCCTGGTGGTAGTCCTCCGCTGGCCAGAAGACGCCCGCGGGCAGGATTTCGGTCGCGATGGGGCGCGAGAAGCGTCCCTCTTGCTGCAGGCGGGCCTTCGATGCCTCGGCGACGCGCCGTTGCTCTTCGTCATGGTAAAAGATGGCGGTACGGTACGAATCCCCGCGGTCATAGAACTGCCCGCCGGGATCCGTGGGATCTATCTCCCGCCAGAACCGTTCGACTAGATCCCGGTAGGAGACGCGTGCGGGATCGAAGGTCACCTCAACGGCCTCGCGATGCCCGGTGCCCCCGGCACAAACCTCCGCGTAGGTCGGGTTTGCCTTGATTCCGCCGGTGTAACCCGACACCACCTTCGTAACGCCGGCCCACTCGTCAAACGGATGGACCATGCACCAGAAGCAGCCACCCGCAAACGTCGCTCGCTCGGGCCTGCCCTCCTCTTCCATCATCTTCTATCCTCCTCCATCATCCGCCGTCGTCTCTTCTCAGTGTCATGGGTGCTCCCACTATAGCGAAGTCGGCGCTTCCAGTACCATCGTGCGCACGGGGCGCGTGTGCCGGGCGCACGGCCGATGGTCGCGGGCGATGTGCGCCCAAGGACCGTGGTCCGGCGGAATGCCTAGGCTGATAATGGATAAAAGTTCCCGTATTCCCGCATTGCATGCGGATGCGTCCGAGTCCGCCGTGGCCGCTTACTGCCATCAAGCCATCAAGCCATCAAGGAGGAAGCCGATGCCCACGTCTCCAACTCCTGAAGAAATTCAACAGATCCAAAGGGCCGCTGAGGTACCGGTCGCCAGGGCCCGCCGAGTGTTTCATCCCGACGACTTCCCGCCGGACGGTGCCGGATCTCAGCACCTTGGCCTTATCGGCCAGGAACGAGCCGTGGCGGCGCTTCAGTTTGCGCTCACCATGCACGCCCACGCGGTGCTGGTGGGACCGGTGGGAACCGGCAAGACGACACACGCTTTGAGGGCGGCCCGCGACCGTGCGGGGCACGAGCCCACCCCTCCCGACCGCATATTCGTGCCGGATCTGGAGCGTCCCCGCTTGCGGCACCTGGTGGAAGTGCCGCCGGCACGGGGGCGCGAGTTTCAAGCTGCGGTCGACCGCCTGGTGAACGAAGGTGGGGCGCAGGTGCGCTCCGCACTGGAGAGCGATTCCTACCAGCATCGCCGCCAACTGCTCATCCACCAGTATCAGGACGAGCAGCAGCGCGCCTGGAGTCAAGCGCTGTCCGAGGCGGAAGCGCGCGGGTTCGCCGTCGAGATGACGCCGGCCGGCCCGGTCATCACCATCCCGTTGAACCCACAGGGACAACCCTACTCTCCTCAGGAGTTCATGGCGCTCCCCGTCCAGGTGCGGGCAGAGTTCCAGGAGCGTCAGCGGGCACTGGAAGAGCCGCTCGGACAGATCATCCGCCATGTGCGCGCGCTGCAGCGGGAGGCGGCCGACGCGCTCGCTCAGGACGCCCGCCAGATGGCGGAGGAAACCCTGGGTCCGCTTTTGGAAAGCGTGTCGGGGGCGTTTCGCGCGTCGCCCGATGCCCTGTCCTACTTCTCCACGGTGGCCCGCGACATGGCGGCGCACCTGGAGGACCTGGTGGCCGATCCCCCGCCCGGAGGACCGCCTGGGGCGCCCTACGACAACCGCTACCAGGTCGAGGTGCTGGTTGAGCACGAGGCTGATTCTGGCACACCGGTCCTGTTGGAAGCCAATCCGACCTTCCGCAATCTGTTTGGCCGCATCGAGGTCCAGCCCGGCACCGACCGGCCCCCGCTCGCCACCCTCCACGCCGGGTCTGTCGCCCGGGCCAATGGCGGGTATCTCGTGGTGCCCCTGGCTGAACTCCTGCAGGACGCGCTGGCCTATGCGGCCTTAAAACGGGCGCTGAAGCTGGGCCAGTACCGCATCGAGGCGCCTGAAGTCCCCTTCTTCGGACCGACCGCTCCCGTCACGCCCGACCCGATTCCGGTTTCGTTGATGGTGATGCTGGTGGGCACCCCGGACCTGTACACCCTGCTCTTCACGTACGACGACGATTTCCGGCGGCTGTTTCCAATCAAGGTCGAGTTTGAACCGGACATGGAAGCCAGCCCGGCCGCCCTGCAGGCGTTCCGCCAGTTTGTCGAGGACGCGGCTCGACGCGAGGCAGGCCGCCCGCTGGGCGAGGGCGGATTGGAAACCCTGGCCGGCTTCAGCGCGGAGCTGGCCGAAGACCAGGGCCGCCTCTCCGCGCGCCTCGGGGAGGTGACCGCGCTTCTGCGCGAAGCCGCAGTCTTCGCCCGCACCGACGAGAGTCCGGAGGTTCTGGGCCGCCATCTCAAACAGGCGCGTATGGCACGCCGGGAACGGGTGCGCGGCGCGGAAGAGACCGTGGCCCGGCTTCTGAACGACGGCACCCTCCTCATCGACACCGAGGGAGCGGTAGTGGGCCAGGTCAACGGCCTGGCCGTCATGAGCAGCGGAGACCAGGCCTTTGGCCGGCCTTCCCGCATCACGGCGGTGGTGCATGTCGGGCGCAGCGGCGTGGTGAACATCGAGCGCGAGAGTCAGCAGTCAGGCGCGACCCACACCAAGGGTGTTCTGACCCTGGCCGCCTACCTGGCCAGCCGGTTCGCCCAGCGCTACCCGCTCTCGCTCGGCGCCAGTCTTGCCTTTGAACAGCTCTACGGCGGGATCGACGGGGACAGTGCGTCGTCGGCCGAGCTTTACGCCCTGCTCTCCGCCCTGTCTGATCTGCCCGTCCATCAGGGCATCGCCGTCACGGGATCCATTAACCAAAAAGGTGAGATTCAGCCCATCGGCGGCGTGAATGAGAAAGTAGCCGGCTTCTTTCGCCTGTGCGCGGCCAAGCACCTGACCGGCGAGCAGGGCGTCATCATCCCCCGCCGAAACGTCCGCAACCTCATGCTGGACGATGACGTCCTGGAGGCGCTGCGTGCGGGTCAGTTTCATCTCTGGGCCATCGACCACGTGGAGCAAGGGATTGCGCTCCTCACCGGCGTGGCAGCCGGCACCCCGGACGACGATGCCGACACGGTGATGGGGCGGGTGGCTGCCCGGCTTCGCTCATACTACGAGGCGACGCGCGAGGCGGATGAACGGGGGGCGCGGTGATGTCGGTGCCGGCTCCCCGCAAAAGAACCCGGCCCATGGGGGGTCGGGCGGCCAATACCTGAACTCAGACTGCGTGGTGCTGATGCCGCGGACCTTCCAGTGTGTCCACGTGGAGCACCCGGTACAGGAGGCAGACGCCGGTGGCGCCTGTCAGGAACACGAGGGCCCCGAGGATGAAGAACAGCCACGGCACAACGGTGCCCGTCCATAGCCCGAGCGACATCAGGAACAAGCCGATGATGATGCGTCCGGTGCGATCGAACGGTCCGGCGTTGACCCAGTTGCCCATCGGTTCACCTCCCTCTCTCCTCCCACTGTAAGGCGGGGGGAGACGAAGGACGAGGTCCAAGCCGACCGAGAAGGGATGGCCCAACGGTCCAGATTCCGCATCGGACCCGGACCGGCAGTCGGAAGGCCGGACGTATGACGGGACGCCCGGCGGGACATAGGAGTGGAGCGCTGCACGATATGGCAACAGTGCATGCAGGGGCCTCGGAGGTGCCCAAAAACAGCGCCCGCGCCGAGCGCGACGCGCTCGCCCGGCTGATTCACGATCTGCGCGGGGCGCTTGCCACGCCGGACGGCGATGCCCTGCCAGATATGGGGCGGCGGCGCTGGATCGGCATGCTTGTCGTGCTGGACCGTGAACTGCAGCGCTGGGACGGCAAGCACCCGGACGGCAACGCGGCCTGAGGCACGGCCCGGGTTAGTGACCTGCACCGTGCACCGTGAACGCATACGGCCCGGCGGCCGCCCGGGCCGTGCCGGGTCGGCGCGCAAACAGGTACGCGCGTCCGTTCATTTCGTTGTACACCTCGAATCGCGCCCCGTGACCCGCGGCCTCGCCATCCCCCGACCCCTCAGGATGATGATAGTGTCGGGCCGGCCCCTGAGCGTGCTGACCAGCGGTCCACACGTCGCGTGCAGCACTGGACGCGGATTGCCCGCTGCCACCTCGAGATAGCTGGTGGGGGTCACGCCGTTCGGAGTCAGGGGCCTCGCGGCGGCAGCAGCGTGTGCCCCGCCAGTAAGGTCGCGACGGCGGCCGCGACGACACCGCCGATGCCGACCCAGGCAGACAGACCATGATTCTGCGCTGTCATCCGCCGCCACCGCCTTGGTCGCGTTGCCTTTCTCCGTAATCATACGGCCCGTGACGAAGTTCGCTGAACGATGGGCGTGTCGTTCTGCCCGTGCTGGGAACGCGCCGGAACCGCCGCACAGAGTTATCACCGCTGCCAGCTCCCTTCCCCAAAGACGCACCACCGGGGACCGATCGGCGCTCCAAGTACCGTCGTTCGGCGATAGGAAGGGTCCGGTGCCTTCTCTAGCCTGAAGGTAGACATTCCAAGAAAGTGCAGGAGATCGCCATGCAGGACGCCCCAGACGCGGATGGCCTCTGGATCAAGACCCTCCAGGAAGACGTCGACCGTCTCGCCACGCGCGCACGCACTCTGGTCGCTGGACCCGAAGGATCCAACCTCTCACGCCGCGGACATGCCGAGCTGGTCTGGGCGCTGGTCGAGTTGGAGCTGGCCGCCGACCACCTCGAGTTTGCGGAAACCTACCGCGAGCCCGAGATCCCTCCGGCCCCGGTCCAGATCCATCGCGTGTCTCACGTCAGGCGCCACTGGGCTCCCGGTGTCCGAGTGTTTCGCGCGCTGGGAACAGAGGCTTCGCCCAAGGCGTCGCCGCGGGCGTCGGAGAAAGGCGGACGATAATGTCGGTCCTCTTTCTGGCGGTAGCCGTGCTTTTCGCCGTAAGCTTCTATGTCCTACTGCATGTGGACGTGGCTAGGTTGATGCACCGCCGACATCGCCTGCGGCGCCGCGGAAACCTGGTGTTCTTCCCCCCGCCCCGCGCCCGCCAGCACCTCCTGCGTCAGCGGCTTGTCGTGGAGTCTAGACGCGCCGCCCGGCAGGCGCGCGCCCTCCGCCTCGCCCACCCGCACAATCCGGGACAAACTCACCGTTAGACCACACGAAAGCCGAGGTCCCCCGGGCCCTTGCCTCCGTCACGGGGCAGGCGAATGAGCCCGATGATGTTTCCAGGTGATCTCCGACGGCGGTGAGAGGCTGCCACCGGTGAGATCCATGCCGCCACGCTCGATGGATGGACCTAGGTCGTCTTCACCCTCCTGCAGCTCCCGGTCTTCCTCGGCCTCCAGGACCTCAAGCAGTTGACGTTCGCTGTCCATTCGCTCGCGCACGAGGGCTGCCTCGTCGGCGGTAATGGCCCCATAGCTGTCTTTCAGATCGTTGAGGTCGCGGGCGAGGTCGTACGTCACATCGACCAGCTGACGGCGTGTCAGCCAGCGCGTCTCGTAGGCGAGAAGCCTTCGCCAGGTGCGGTGACGGAGCGCCCGCTCGTGGTCGGCCAGGGTGCGGTAGAAGATCCGGTATCCATAGCGCTCGGGGTCCTCCCACACACTGGAGCCCGGATCGATGAACGGTCCGAGCGGCGCCACGAAGGGATGCAGCCGCGGGTCGCAGCCGGCCTTTTTCACCACCCCTTGTGCGTAGTCGACGATACGGCGGGCGCTGGAGGCGTCCTGACCCGAGAGGCCCGTCATGAAGAAGAGATCCACCTTGCGGGCACCGTGGTCCAGCGCGGCCTGCACGGTGGCTTCAATGGCCTCGTTGCTGACCGCGAACTTCCGGTTGATGCGGCGCAGTTCGGGATCCTGAGATTCGATGCTGAGCTCCAGGCTGTAGCGGGGAACGGCCGCCTGCAGTTCCTCGAAGAAGTGGCGGTCCGCCACGCCAAAGAGTTCGAAGACCAGTTCGTTTTGAGGGGGATCGACGCGCCATCGCTCCAGCAGGGCGCTCAGACGCGGGAGTCCCTGCAGCCTGATATCCCCGACCACGAACACCGGGTGGCGGGTGAAGTGGGAGATGGCGTGAAGGTCCGCCGCAAGATCCCCGGCCGACCAGAAGGCCGGCCGCGTTCTCGCGCAGAGACGGGCATAACTCTGCCGAGATCCCCCGCAGGCGATGCACGACTGTGTACACCCCCTCAGCGTGAGCACCATGGTGGTGGGGTACTTCCGCCAGCCGGCATACGGCTCCACGTCGTGAAACGAGTGCTGATGGAGTGCGGCCCGCATCACGGATCCGTAAGCGGGCACCTGAATGCCCGCCAGGCTGCCCGGCACGTACGAGAGCGGGTTGACGGCAATCGTCCCTGCCTGGGCGCCCCTCCGCTCGCGGTAGGTGAGATTGGGCACCTGGCGCAGGTCGCCCTGGCCACGGATCAGACAGCGGGCCAGTGCCTCCATGGGCGCCTCGGTGCTATCCCCCCGAAGCACCGCGTCCACCGCGGGATGCTCCCGGATGATCTCCTCGTGAAAGTAGGTGGCGGAGAGTCCACCCAGCACGACGAAGGCATCCGGATGGAACCGCTTCACGCGGCGGGCCAGTTCGAGGGCCCCCGCTGCATGCGGCAGCCAGTGCAGGTCGATGCCCACGATGGGAGAATCAAGCCCCTTCAGGCGGCCGTCGACGTCATACGCGTCATCGTGCACCAGATGGTTGGCAATGTTCACGAGCGCGGTGCGGAATCCCGCCTGTTCGAGCCGGTGCAGGAGACTCGTGAGGCCCACGGGATACATCTCGAAGACGGCACTGGAGGGGACCACGTCAGCCAGCGGTCCCCAAAGCCGTGGCCGGGTCCGGAAATCAAATACGGCCGGCGGATGCAGCAAGACAACATCGTACGTGGGCATGATCCCCTCCTCGGGAAGTCTCGGGATGTTCCAAGACGACGAAGGGAGGCGCAAGAGCGCCTCCCTCTGCTGTGGTCAGGCCGTGCGCCGTGGTGCGGTGGGTGTAGGTGTGTCGGGAACGTGACCCGCCATCGCCCGACGGCTTATCGCCGGATGGAACAGGAGGTGGCGGCCGTTCCAATCATGGAACAGCCAGTGATCGAGCCCCCAGTAGGCCACGACCGGGCCCAGTACCAGCATCCCGGCCTCCAGGGCAAACATGACTGGATTGGTGGTCGCGCTGCCGGAGAGCATGTACGCCATGTTCATCACCAGTGCGCCCATCAACGCCGTCCCGGTCAGCACGCCCAGGACAAGCGCGATGCCCACCAGCAGTTCACCGAACGTGACGACGACACTCCAGAAGCCTGCCGTTGGCAGGAAGAGCACGTGTATCAACCAGGCCCACAGCGAGGTTACCTGAGGGTGGGCGCCAGTCGTCTGCGCCAGTGCCCCGTGCAGATAGCCGCTGACCGCGGTGCCGGCGTGGGAGCCGACGTAGGCGGAAAACGAGCCCAGCTTCTCGAAAGCAGCCGAGAGCCAGACATACCCGAGGAAGATGCGCAGGATTGCCCAAACGACGCTGAAGTAGCGATTGCGGAGTGTGTTGACCATCGTGGTCGCCTCCCCGAGATTCGGCTTGCCGCCCTCTTCAAGCGTCGGTCGTGCGAGCGGGTGCCGGATCTCTCGTTTCCAGCGTAGAAGACCCGGGGAGAGCCCGAAACGGCACATGGATCTCGTTTGGGGGACTACTCGGACCTCAGGGCGAGGCCGGGTATCCGTCGGTGAGGGCGGCCTTCTGGGACCCTGGCTGGTGCACCAGCGCCGTCTCCACGGGCACCGCCAGCACCGGCCAGGTCGCCCGGGCCAAGAGGTATTGCAGCACCGATCCCATAAGGCGGTTGGCCCCCACATGACGATGCTTCATCCCGAGTACCATCAGCGTCGGGTGCAGTCGCTGCCCGAGTGCGAGCAGCGCCGGGCCGGGTTCCCCCTCCACGAGGTGGCGCTCGATGCGCACGCGGTCGGGGAGGGCGGCTTCGGCCACCTTGAGGGCGTGCTCCCACGCGCGGTGGTCAGGTCCTTCTAAAATCGGGCGGTCGCCGCCGTAGTACGGCGGGCACACGGCCACCAGGTCGACCGCGGCGCCAGCGGGAAGAAAGGCGGCCAGCCATTCGCCTGCCGCCATCGCGCTGGCCGATCCATCAGTGGCCCACATAACGCGCTGGCGCACGCGGTCCGGAACGGACCCGGCGGGAAGGAACACGGGGGTTCCGGAGCGCTCTGCGGAAAGCAGCAGGACCAGGTCTCCGAGCCAGCGGTGACGTATGCGGAGCGAGAGCTGCAGCTCAACCAGCGCCTCTTCCACCTCTTCTTCGGTCGGCGCATGCATGAGGGAACGGCCCAGCCAGAGATACGGGGTCAACGCCTGCAGCTTCAGCGCGTGGGTTGCGGTCTCCAGCCCCCGCATCGCCAGCGCCCCCGCGGTCGTCACGGGTTGGACCAGATCCAGCAC
>JBMFXK010000031.1:0-12391 GCA_049964315.1 Clostridia bacterium
CATACGACGGACAGGCGGTGAAGCCAGTCCTGCCGGCGGAGGCGGAGTTTGCGGGACCCGCGTGGGTGTTCGGTGACAGCCAGTACACCCATGCAATGGGCGGTATCGTGGCGATCTACGAGCGTGACGGGGCCAGCCACCTCACACGCATCCGGGACGGGAAGGCCGAGGAGATCACTCTGCCGTTCAGTGTCCTGATGGGGATCGCGGCGCTTGGCGATGACCGCGTCGTCATGCTGGCGGCGTCGGGTACCGAACCCACCCAGGCGGTAGTCGTGGACGCACAGGGCTCCCTCGAGGTTCTGACGCGCTCGGCCGAGGTGAATCTCGACCCTGCCTATCTGAGCCGCCCGCACTCCATCAGCTATCCCACCGGAGACGGCGCAACCGCCTACGGCTTCTACTACCCGCCCACCAATCCCGATTACGAAGCTCCGCCCGGCGAGAAGCCGCCACTCCTGGTGTTCGTGCACGGAGGCCCGACCGGGGCCACGGTGCCCGTACTCAGCATGGGCCTGCAGTTCTGGACCTCGCGCGGATTCGCCGTAGTGGATGTGAACTATCGCGGGAGCACTGGCTACGGCCGGGCCTTCCGGAATGAACTCCGGGGCAACTGGGGCGTTTGTGACATCGAAGATGCGGTGGCGGCCGCCCGCTACCTCGTGCAGGAAGGGCTGGCGGATCCCGAGCGCCTGGCTATCCGCGGTGGCAGTGCGGGCGGCTATACCACGCTGGCCGCAGCCACGTTTACGGACACGTTCAAGGCCGGCGCCAGCTATTTCGGTATATCGGATCTGGGGGCGCTGGCGCGAGACACCCATAAGTTCGAGTCGCACTACCTGGACCGCATGGTCGGCGCCTGGCCGGCGGAAGAGGAAACCTATCGCGCCCGTTCACCCCTGTTTCACCTCGACCGGCTCAAGACGCCGCTCATCCTGCTGCAGGGGTTGGACGACAGAGTCGTGCCGCCCAACCAGGCGGAGTTGATGGTGGAGGCCTTGCGGGAACGGGGGATTCCCGTCGCCTATGTCGCGTTCCCAGGGGAAGGGCACGGGTTCCGCCAGGCGGCCAACATCAAACGGGCGACCGAGGCCGAGTACAGTTTCTACTGCCGCATCCTGGGCTTTCCACCGTCGGAGCCGATGGAACCGCTCCCGATCTGGAACCTGGACTGAGGCATTGGCGCCGCCGGAGCGCCCACCCAGGAGCAGGCGCTCCGGCGGCTGGATGATCCCATTGCTCAATGAAGAACCCTGTTTTCCTGACTTTTCTTTTGACACCAAGGGCATGCGATGATTACCATTCCTATAATTCCCTTAAATCCCGTACCGGCCTAAAGGGAATATGCTTGTTGGCATCGAGAGTCTCCCACGATCGGGTCCGCGCCGGCGGGATGTCCGCTCCCGCATCCTTGTTAGACTGGTCTGCAAGTGTGATTTGCCAGAGGAGGTTGCATAGGCATCATGGAACGAAAAGCCAGGCATAGGAGGTGGCTCGCCTCCGGCGCCGTGCTCGGCGTATTGGCGCTGTTGCTCGCCGCGTGCGGCAGCCAGCCCACCTCGAGTGCCAGCGGGAAGGGGCCGACGAGCGTCACCCTGGTCGGCGGTATCCAGACCGAACCGACGTGGTGGCTCCCCATCGTCCCTGTATCGTTCAACTCCACATCCAATGACAGCACCGGGTACCTCTGGTGGCCGCTGCTCTTCATTACGGCCCAGGGGATCGACTACCAGCGCTCCATCGTCGACAAGATCACGGTCAGCAACAACGACCAGGTCTACACGCTGTCCTTCAATCCCAAGTGGCACTGGTCCAACGGAACTCCCGTGACCGCATACGACGCGGCGTTCTCCTGGTCCATCGATGCCGCCACCAACACGACCTCCAACGGGCCCTGGGTGAATGCGGCCGCCGGGTCCAACTCGTTCGACATCATCAAGAGCGAGGTGGCAACCAACGCCCATACGCTGGTCATCACCATCAAGCATCCGGCGAACCCGCTCTGGATTGAGCTGAACGCCATCAACTATGCGGAGCCGATGCCGAAGGCTGTTTGGGACAAGTACCCGAACAACATGAATCAGGAACTGAAGTGGATGTACTCGATGGGCGATAAGCCCAGCTCTCCCGAGTTCCAGGTCGTGGATGGCCCGTACATGGAGAAGAACTTCGTCCAGGACCAGTACTGGACGCTCGTGGCGAACCCCCACTACTCGGGCACCAAGGCGACCATCAAGACACTCGTGTATAACTACGAGACCGGTGACAGCTCGGTGTTTGCGGGGCTCCGCAAGGGGATGTTCGCGACGACCGATCTGCCGGCCACGTACACCTCAGCCGCAGGTCAGTTGAAGGACTACCGCAAGCAGAGCGCCGGCTACGTGTACGCCTGGAACCTTATCGAGCCCAACATGTCCGCGCAGACGCCTGTCATCGGCAATCTGTTCACGCAGCTCTACTTCCGGCAGGCCATGCAGCTGGGGATTGACGAGCCGGCCATCGTGAAGGACTTCTATGGCGGGTACGCGGTGGCGAACTACATCCCGCTGCCAAAGGCTCCCACCAACAAGTTCTACGACTACAACATCCCGACGTACTACGCGTACAACCCGGCCAGGGGCCGCCAGATCCTGGAGGCGCACGGCTGGCACATGGTCAACGGGGTGATGGAGAAGAACGGTGTGAAGCTGGCCTTCCAGTTCCTGGCCATGTCTGGGGACAATACGGACCTCAACATCGAGCAGTTCTTGAAGGCTGACTGGGCTAAGGAAGGAATCGACGTCACCATCAAGTCGGAGCCGTTCACGCAGCTCATCGACATCGTGACCAACCCGAAGGATGCGAATCAGTGGACGCTGGCCTGGTGGGGTGCCGGGTGGTTTACGGGCACCGGCTTCCCGTTCCTGTCCGCGTACACCTGCGGGTCGGCCTACAACTTCAGCGGCTACTGCAGCAAGACCCTCGACAACATCGTCACCGAGGCCTATAAGCCAGGCAGCATCCAGAACACGTACAAGATCATCGACCAGTACCAGCAGTACGTGGCCAAGCAGCTGCCCGTGCTGATGCTGCCGGAGTACGTGGGCGCAAACGGAAGCCCGGCACCCCTGCGGGTGACGGTGCCCTGGTTGCATGGCGTCGTGAAGTGGCACCAGCCGGTCACGGGCGGCAGCGAACCGTGGCACTGGACCACGACGGCAGTTCCCTAGACCCGGTCCTGAGCCGGCCCAGCGCAAATGCCTGGGCCGGCTTCTTTCCTTTCCGGCAAGAGAGTCCGGCCAAGAGGGTCCGGCTGGGATTGCGGACCGAGTTCCCTGAGCAGGGCCCAGACGGAAGACTGAGGAGGAGCGTATGGATGCTCGACTGATTGATCAGGCCCGGTGGCGGCAGGCGGGACCCTTTCGGGGAGGACGCGTAGTGGCGGTGGCGGGCGACCCCGGCCGCGCCGGCACTTTTTACTTTGGCGGCGTGGCCGGCGGCGTCTGGCGGACGGACGATGCGGCCATGACCTGGCGGAACGTTTCGGATGGCTACTTTAAGGCCTCGTCGGTGGGGGCCCTGGCCGTGTCCGCATCTGAACCGGCCGTGCTCTACGCGGGCATGGGCGAGGCGTGCATCCGCGGAAATGTGGTGGCGGGCGATGGCGTGTGGCGGTCGCCTGACGGGGGCCTGACCTGGGAGCATCGAGGCCTGGCTGACACCCAGCATATTGCCCGGGTGCGCGTCCATCCGCGCAATCCCGATGTCGTCTATGTGGCGGCCTTTGGCCACGCCTACGGCCCCAACGAGGATCGCGGCGTCTTCCGCAGCGACGACGGCGGGCGGCACTGGGAGCGCATCCTGTACCGCAACGACCACGTGGGTGCGATCGACCTGGTTATGGATCCGGAACGGCCCAACCTCCTTTACGCCGCTTTGTGGGATGCCCATCGCACTCCCTGGTCGCTGGAGAGCGGCGGCCCTGGCAGCGGCATCTTTCGCAGCACGGACGGTGGAAGTCAGTGGGAGGAGCTCACGGGACGTCCGGGTCTGCCGGTCGGGCTGCAAGGCCGCATCGGTCTGGCCGTGGCCGCAGGCACCGGGCGCGTATGGGCCATCGTGGAAGCGGCCGACGGTGGTCTCTTCCGGTCGGACGACGGCGGCGAGCACTGGGGTCTCATGACCGACAACCCCGATCTGAAGCAGCGCCCTTTCTACTACATGCACCTTTTCAGTCATCCAACCGACCCGGACACGGTGTACTGCCTGAATCTGGGTGCCTGGCGCTCGCGCGACGGCGGCCGCACGTTTGAGGGCCTGCCGACGCCCCACGGCGACAACCACGACCTCTGGATCGACCCCCACAATCCGGACCGGATGATTGAGGGCAACGATGGGGGTGCGTCGGTGTCGTTCAACGGGGGCCGGACCTGGACGCTGCCATACAACCAGCCCACGGGCCAGTTCTACCATGTCACCACCGACCGCGAGTTTCCGTACCGCATCTACGGCGCCCAGCAGGACAACTCCACCCTCTCGTTTCCCGTTTTTTCAGACAAGGGCTTCATCACCGCCGGGGAAACGTATCCGGTCGGCGGTGGGGAGAGTGGCTACATCGCCGTCCGGCCGGACGCGCCGCACATCGTCTATGCCGGCAACTACGCCTCCCGAATGACCCGGTATGACCATCGAAGCCATCAGGAAGTGGATATCACCGCCTGGCCCGAAGATCCCATCGGTTACGGGGGAGGAGATCTCCGCTACCGGGTGCAGTGGACCTTCCCTCTGGTGCTGTCCCCCCATGACCCGAACATCCTCTACACGTCCGGAAACGTCGTCTTTCAGTCTTCGGACGGCGGCGACAGCTGGACACCGATCAGCCCGGATCTGACTCGCGCTGATCCCAAGACCATGCGGTCGTCGGGTGGACCCATCACCAAGGACAATGTCAGCACGGAGATGTATGCCACCGTGTTTGCCCTGGCCGAGTCGCCGGTCACGCCCGGCATCATCTGGGCAGGCTCGGACGACGGACTGGTGCATATCACCCGCAACGCAGGCGCCAGCTGGACCGACGTGACGCCGCCGGAACTTCCGGAATGGGCGCTTATCAGCATCATCGAGCCGTCACCGCATGACGCCCTGACCGCCTTCGTGGCGGCCACCCGCTACAAGTCGGACGATCGTCGGCCCTATCTCTTCGAGACCCGGGACGGCGGAGCCACCTGGCGCGACATTACGGGTGACCTGCCGCACGACGACTTCACGCGGGTGATCCGGCAGGATCCGGTGGTGGCGGACCTGCTCTACGTGGGAACGGAGTCTGGCGTCTACGCCTCGGAAGACGGCGGCCGGCACTGGCGGCGATTCGGGGGCCTGCCCGTGGTGCCGGTGCACGACCTGGCCGTGCACGACAGCGACTTGATAGCGGCCACGCATGGCCGGAGCTTCTGGATCCTGGATGACCTCTCGGCGCTGCGCGAGGCCGGCGCGGCAGATCCGGGGCGGCTCCACCTCTACCCCACCCGCCCGGTCTACCGCCTGCGCGCGGGTCGCCGCTTCCGACGTACGGCGCCGGCTGATTTCCATCAATATCGGCAGGCGGGCGGCGAGATGGTGGTGGGGGAGAGCGTCGACGGGCGCTTCCGCCCGCTGAATGCCGGCGAGAACCCTGAGTCAGGCGCGATCTTTACGGTGTCCCTGCCCGTGGCGCAACCCGTGCGGGTACGGGTCTATGATGCGGGCGGCACGGTTATCCGTGAGGCATCAAGCGGCCCGGACGGCTGGGGCGCATCGCTGCCGGAGACGCCAGGACTTCACCGCATCGTATGGGATCTGCGGGTGGAGAGCGGCGTCAGTCTGCCGGACGGCACGCTGTCGGCGTACTGGGGCGGCAGCACCATCGGGCCACGGGTGGTCCCGGGCCGCTATCAGCTAGAGGTGGAGCAGGGTGATTCCCGTGCCCGGGTGGACTTCGAGGTGCGCCCGGATCCCCGCCTTGACACGACGCCGGAGGACTTCCAGGCCCAGTTTGACCTCCTGATCGCCATCCGGGACAAGCTCAGCGAGATCCATCGCACCGTCCTCGCATCGCGAGATCTGGCGGACACCATCCTGCGCTATGCCGGCATGCTGGAGGAGGGCGGATCGTCCGATCTGGCGCGGTCGGCGCGTACGATGGTGGAGGCGATCCGGGAGGCGGCGGGACGGCTCAACGAGTCCCGCAGCCGCGGAAACGCGGATTCCTTCAACTACCCGCCCAAAGTGAACAGCAAGCTGGCGTCGCTGGAGTCGACAGTCAGCTTTGGTGACGCGCGTCCGCCCGCTCAGTGCTATACCGTGTTCGAGACTCTGGTCGAGGAGGCCGACGGCGCTCTCCGCGACCTGCGTCAGCACATGCGGACGGCCCGGGACGTACTGGAGCCAGCCATCCGCGAGAGCGGTGTTCCGCTGCTGGGCACGGCCAGCGGGGCGGAGTAGCCGCGCGATGACCATGGTGGCTAAGCAGTATCTGGAGGCCATCGCTCGCCTCCTGCAGGAGATCGAGACCGAAGAACTGGGCCGGATCCAGGCCCTGGCGGACCGGATAGCGGAAGCTGTCCGGTCCGGGGGCCTGTTTTACGTGTTTGACAACGGACACATGCTCAACACCGAGCTGTTCAACCGCGCCGGAGGGCTGGCCCTGATTGCTCCGCTCATCTTTACCCGGCCGGGTTTCGGGAGCTCCGCCCTCCGCCTGGGGGGAACGCCGGCATGGTCCGACGACGGGCGGCAGGTCGGCGATGACGACCTCGTCCTGGCCCGGATGGCGGTGCGCCGCGCCGGCGTGCGTGCGGGGGACGTGGTCCTGCTGGGATCAGTCTCCGGCCGCAGCCCGGCCGTGGTGGAGATGGCGCGTGAGGCCTCCGTGCTGGGAGCCCTTACCGTGGCGCTCACGGCACTGGGGTATTCCACCCTGCTGCCGGCCAGTCATCCGTCCGGTCAGCGCCTGTTCGAGGCCGTCGACGTGGTGCTCGACACCCACACTGGAGAAGGAGACGCCGAGGTCACGCTGGAAGGCCTGTCCGACAAGATCCTGCCCTCCTCCGGCATCAGCGCCGCGCTGGTGGCCTGGTGCCTGGTGGGCGAAGTGTTCGCGGCGCTCTTGGCGCGCGGCATCGAGCCCACCGTTTTTCGGAGCATCAACTATCCAGACGGGCCCGCGCGGCATCGGGAGGCGCTGGACCGGTACCGGCGCCTTGGGTACTGAGGCACAGGGCGCCCACGTCAGCAATCAGGTCCAGTGGGAGCGGGCTCGGAGGCTCTCCCTCATCCGTCGGCTAGGGGACAGGCGAGAGCGAGTATTATCTCTTCCCGGGCGGCGGAGTGGAGCCAGGGAGACGCCCGCCGCGGCGGCGGTTGCGAAGCGTACCAAGAAATGAGGGCTCCACGTGGGGTCGTACGCCATACGGCGCGGATCTTCTTCGGGTCCGGTGTCCAGCAGTAGGTGACGGTGCGTGTGCTGGAAGACGGTCCGGGCGGGCCGCGGCTCGAGTTCATCGGGGCGGATCCTAGCGAGCGCGGACACTACAAGCCGGTGTGGCTGAGTCTGCCGGAGGGGCCGCCGTCGAGGGGCGTTGGGCTCCTTGAGGGCGCGCCTTCTCGCGGAGGCTTCGGGTTACTCTATCGGGACGGCGTCATCGAACTGTCGGAGCCGCCCTCCTGAGAGGCGATAAGCATGCGCCGCAGTTCCGGTTTGGCAATCTTGCCGGCCGCATTCTTCGGGATCTCGTCGATGATGGTGAGGGACTTGGGCATCTTGAAACCCGCGAGGCGCCCCTGACACCAGTGGCGGATTTCCTCCAGCGTGAGGGTTCCGCCGTCCCTGAGAGCCAGCACCGCGTGGACGCGCTCCCCCCAGTAGGCATCAGGCAGGCCTATCACGGACGCCTCCAGCACGCGTGGGTGTTCGGCCAGGACCCGCTCCACCTCGCGGGAGGCGACCGTCTCCCCGCCGGTGCGCACCAGGTCCTTCAGGCGGTCGGTGAGATAGAGATAGCCGGCGTCATCCACGAAGCCCACGTCGTCGCACGTGATCCAGCCTCCGGCGGGAACCGGATCGCGGTCGTCGTAGCCGTGGAACACGCTCAGCCCGCGCGTGTAGATCACCCCGGCCCCCGCGAGGCCGGGGCGGGACTCTACCCGGATGTCGGCCCCGAATACGGGTCGGCCCACCGACGTGGGACGGAGGGACAGTCCCTCCGGGTCCATGAGCGTAAACAGCGCTTCGGTGGCCGAGTACAGGGCGGAGATGCGCGCGCGCGGGTACACCTGCCGCGCTTTTTGAAGGGTGCTGGGGAAGAGCGCGGCCGACGTGACGACCAGTTTCTGCAGACACGGGCCGGAGCCGATGCCCGCGGCCTGCTCGGTCAGCGCTGTGAGCACCGTAGGCACGGTGGCCAGTGCGGTGACGCGCTCACGGACAAGCGCCTCGCGCAGGATCTCTGCCCGGGGCGTTTTCACGATCACGGCGGTCGCGCCGGCGAGGTGGGCGGCCAGTACGAAGCCGAGTCCACCCATATGGAACAGGGGATAGGGGATGAGCACCCGATCCGCGGCCGTCCAGCCCGCGGCCAGCACCATGCCGAGGCACCAGCCAAGCAGGGTGCGGTCGGTATGGATGGCGCCCTTGGGCTCTCCCGTGCTGCCGGAGGTATAGAGAATGGCCGTCGCGGCCGTCGGGCGATGGTGCGGGGGAAGGCCACCGGCTGCGGTCATGAGGTCGTGCAGGCTCCCGACGCCGTGCGCTGACGCCCACGGCAGCACGCGGAGGCTCTTCAGGCTCGCCTCCTGCAGGAGCTCCTCACGCGCGTCGTCGACGACCAGGAGATCCAGACGGCTCATGCGTATCTGCCGCTCCGCCTCAGACAGGGTGAACCGCGCATTCACGGGCACGATGACCAGCCCCGCCCGCGCGGCCGCGTATATCAGCGTCACCACGTCGATCCGGTTCTCACTGAAGAAGCCCACCCGGTCCCCCGGCTGCAGGCCCGCCTGGCAAAGCCCGCGGGCGACACGGTCCGACTGCTGCTGGAGGTCGCGAAAGCTGAGACATTGGCCCCGGGTGGCGTCCACCACCGCCGGGCGGTCTGGGGCGCTGCCGGCCCACCAGTCGAGCATTCCGCTGAGGCTCAGAAGCGAGAGTCCTCTTTCATCAGGGCCGGTCATGGGCGGGTGTCCCCGAGCCCGAGCAGCCGATCCTCCAGTTTGGCGATGGCCAGGGCCGGTCCGTCATCCATGCCAAAGGTTCCCAGCAGGAGAAGGGTGCCGCCCCCCTGCAGTCGATCGATAGCGTGGTCGAGCGCGTCTGGCAGTTCGCGAAACACCTCGCAGGGCAGGTCGCGCTCCGCCGCCATGGCCAGGAAGGCCTGAAGCTCCTCCGGCCGGACCCGGTAGTCGTCAGGAAACGCGGCCGCGTGGCGGTCGCTGGTCGTGACCACCAGGGGGGCAAACGACCGCGTAAAGCGCCGACTCCATAGCGCCAGGATCTCGGCGATGTCCCTGTTCACCTCGACCCCGCGGTTGCCCCGGATGGCGTTCACCACCACCAACCGGTCCGGCTCCGCATCGCGCATCGCGCCCATGACGGCTTCGTAGCTGGCCCGATTCATCGCCACGTCGTTGATGACGGTGTAGGGCCCGATTCGGTCCGCTTCGAGGCGTCGGACAGGAGCCTGGAAGCTCTCGATGGCGGAGTGGATGACGGAGGAGGGAATCCCGAGGCCGATGGCCAGACCTGCAGCCGCCATGGCATTGGCGACATTGTGCCGACCGGGAAGCTGCATGCGCACAAGCTGCGGGGGGTCGTCGGGCAGACAGAGGTGAAAACGGCTCTCGGTGGGGCTTAAGGCGTCGATGGCGGCCCAGATGTCCGCACTCGCAAACCCGAATGTAAGCACCCGTGCGCGGGTATGGAGCCGATACGCGGATACGACCGGGTCATCAGCGTTCAGGACGGCGGTGGCATCGGGCGAGAGGGCTTCGACCAGGATTCGCTTGGCCCGTGCGTACGCTGCGAGACTTCCGTGAAAGTCCAGGTGATCGGGAGACAGATTGGTGACAGCGGCGACGGCGAAGTCGAGGCCGTACACCCGATCCAGCACGAGGGCATGACTTGACACCTCGACCACCGCATCCGTGTTCCCACGGGCAGCCGCCTCGGCCAGGAAGCGGTGCAGCTCGGGCGCGGGAGGGGTGGTGTAGCGGGGGCGTGTGGTCATGTGGCCGTCGTTGATGAATGCCGTGCTCCAATACACCGTTGCGAAGCCGGCCGTGCGCAAGATGTGGGCGAGGAGCGTGACGACCGTCGTCTTCCCGTTGGTGCCCGTCACCGCCGACAGCCGCAGGACGCTGCCCGGGTTCCGGTACAGGCGCGCCGATGCTATAGCCAGGGCCCGGGTGATGTGCGGCGATGCAAATCCCGCCACCCCGGGGGGAACCTGCGCGGCCCAGTCTTCCGGCACCAGGACGGCCGCCGCGCCTGCGGCCACCGCCTGCCCGATGTGGAGTGCCCCGTGGGAATGATGGCCGGGCAGGGCGACAAACAAAGATCCGGGGCGGACCGTGCGAGAATCGATGACAACGTCAAGAACAGCCGCCTGCTCCCAGCCGCCACCGATCCCATGACCGGGGAGACCCGCCACGAGGCAGCCCAGAGTCGTGGAACCCATGTGTTCTCCACCGCTACCTTCCGCTAACCCAAACTTTGCAGTAAGCCTGGCGAAGGGCTGCAAGGGGCCCAATGAGGGTCAAGGAGGCAGTCCCTTGGGGGTGTTCGGAGCAAGGAACTCCACGAGGGGTCCGTGGCGCGGGCGGTGGCGCAGCGCCCGACCCGTCGGCGCGCAGGCGACCGCCCCCGGCCGAGGGCCGAGAGTCTGGGGCGGTGAATCGAGGCAGGTCGGTACGGACCGGGGCGTCACGGGATGGCTGCGGCCAAGCGGGCGCAACGGGCGAACGCCCCGCGCAGCGCCTCCGCCCAGGGCCAGGTCCATGGCAGCCGTACGGTCGTGCGGCGGGCGGAGCGCACCAGCCGGCCCGCCGTGTGGAGCAGCGTGTACCGCAGACGGGGCGCCGTCGCGCGGCGGAGCGCCCCGGTCAGCAGGAGCCCCCGCGTCCAGGCCAGGAGATCCCCCGCTAGCAACACTGCGGTCAGCCAGGCTTGGTTGAACGCAAAGCCCGCGGACGGCAGGTGGGTCAGCCCGGTGGCTTTGAGATCCCGAATCGCCTGCTCGCACCGCCCCCGCCCCCGGTAGAGCGCTTCCAGAAAGGCGATGTCGGGGGTGTCGAGATTGGTCAGACACACCTGGTAGCGGTAGCCGTGGACGTCGGTGAAGCGGAGCTGGGCGCCCGGATGCGGGATCTCCCGCCGCACAATCACCCGGCTACCGGGGGGCCACCCGGTGAGATCCACGCGCGCCGTGAACTCGGCCACTTCCCCGACGTCTCGCTCCGCCGTCCCATCCGCAGTGATGGCGGGGATCCACCGGATCCCCCGGGCGCCGATGACCTGGGCGGCGAGATCCTCGGGGAACGGATGCCCCACGATGAAGCGCACGCCCTGCGTCCCACAATGGTCCAGGAAGACATGGGAACAGCCGGCGCTGTCCGCTCGGACGATGACCTCCTGGGCGTGCGGATCCACGGGGAGTTGGGCGAGGGCGGCGTCGAGCACCGTCTTGTGATCGGCGGCCGTCCCCGAGCCGGCATTCCCCGGCCGCAAGAGGCCCGCCAGCGGTTCGCCGGTCGCATCCAGGAACGCCAGCAACGGATAGAACCCAAAGCCTCTTTTATACGTGGGGGCCGCGCCTTCCTTTTCGGAATGGGCGGTGACCAACGTGCCATCGATGTCCACCACGTAGAACCCGGGGTCGAGGCCGGCGGCCCAGGCACGGCGCCGGGCCGCCGCCCGCGCCCGCCCCACCGCGTCCTGTGCCGACGCGTTCAAGGCCTCCAGCGTGCGCCAGGTGGTGGCGACCGAGGCCACCGCCCCGAAGACCGCGGGCTGCCGGCCCAGGACGTCGATATCCGTCACCCGGGTGGCGCCATCCGCGATGGCAACGGCGAGATGCGTCAGCACCTGCCCCCGGTCATGCCCGCGGCGCCGCTGTTTGAGGGGCGCCAGCGCGTCGGACAGCCCCTGGGTGAGGCCGAGCGTGTCGGCGAGGTCGCACAAGAGCCGGGCGCCCACATGCGTGGCGATCCGGTCGTCGCCGATGGTCCAGTGAACACGGGGTGGCGGTGTGGTAGGATGCATCTATCAAGTGCCCTCCTTCGCGGAGCTAATGGTGTGATGACAACCCCATTATCCCGCACCGGACGGGCATTTGCGCCTCTTTGCGGTCACATCGGGTCCGGCGTTACTGCAAACGCTGGG
>JBMFXK010000032.1:0-12349 GCA_049964315.1 Clostridia bacterium
GCCCAGCAGGCCGACCCGTATCTGGCCGCGCGCATCGTCGAGCATACGGCTGACGGCGTCATCATCCGCGGGGCCCGCATGCTGGCCACGCTGCCGCTGGCCGATGAGATCCTGGTCTTCCCCTCGACCGTCATCCGGGCCACGGAGGAGGACAGGCCGTACGCGTACGCCTTCGCGCTTCCACTGGCGACGCCCGGGCTCAAACTCATCTGCCGGGAGTCCTTTGACTACGGCCGTACGCACTTCGACCACCCGCTGGGGTCCCGGTTTGAAGAGATGGACTGCATGGTGGTGTTCAACGACGTGCTGGTGCCGTGGGATCGGGTGTTCCTCCTGGAGAACGGGGAGCTCTGCAACAAGCTTTATCCCGACACCGACGCCACCGTGCACATGACCCATCAGGTCACGGTGAAGAACATCGCCAAGGCCGAGTTCATCCTCGGGGTGGCCTCTCTCATCGTCGACACCATCGGCATCGAACAGTTTCAGCACGTGCAGGAGAAGATTGCCGAGATCATCAAGGCGGTGGAGACCCAGAAGGCTTTCGTCGTGGCGTCGGAGGCAAACGCCAGGGAGAACCGCTGGGGCGTCATGACTCCCGACTGGACCCCGCTCAACATCGCCCGCA
The DNA here is from genome assembly GCA_049964315.1 of Clostridia bacterium. Lineage (GTDB taxonomy): Bacteria > Bacillota > Sulfobacillia > Sulfobacillales > JAIMBI01 > JAKATP01. The sequence continues at coordinate 629 of JBMFXK010000032.1, forward strand.
ACACGTTCCCGTATGTATATCCGCGCCTGGCGGAGATTCTCCAGCAGCTGGGGGCAAGCGGGCTCATGGCGATTCCCACCGAAAACGACCTCAAGGCGCCGGATCTGCGGCCCGACATCGACCGGTATTATCAGGCCAAGAACACCTCCGCGGTGGAGCGCATCCGCCTGTTCCGGCTGGCCTGGGACATCGCGGTCTCCACCTTCGGCGGCCGGCAGACGCTCTACGAGCGGTTCTTCTTCGGGGATCCGGTGCGGATGGCGGGCGCGCTGTACTTCAGTTACGACAAGACTCCGATGAAGGAGCGGGTGCGGCGGTTCCTGGAGCAGACGCCGATTCCCGAGCCCGGCGCCGAGTAGCAGGCGTACAGCAGGCGTACAGCAGGCGTTTGGAAGGAGGACGCGATGGACTTCAATATTCTCCGGACCAGCCATGTGGAATACGGGGTGACGGATCTCGATGCGGCCCGTCGCTTCTGGGTAGACCGGGTCGGCTTCACCGAGACGGAGGCTGATGGTGACCACGCGTACCTGCGGGGGCTGGAAGACCGGTACCATCACTCGGTCGTGTTGACCCGGCACCACACGCCCGGCATCATCCATGCCGCGTTTCGCGTGGCAGCCGAGGACGACCTTGGCCAGATTGCGGAACTGGCCGCGCGGGAGGGCCTGTGGCACCGCTTCGTGGAGCCGGGGACCGAACGCGCCATGGGACGGGCGCTCCGGGTGATGGACCCGTTCGGCTTTCCGGTGGAGTTCGTGCATGAGGTGCAGGCAGTGCCCTGGAAGCTTCAGGCATACGACGAGCACCACGGGGCAGCGGTGATGCGGCTCGACCACGTGAACTATGTCTCGCCGCGCATCCAGGAGGCCGCTGACTGGTATCAGGATCGCTTCGGGTTCCAGTGTTCGGAGTGCACCGTGAGCCATGACGCGGATGGGACTGAGCACATCTGGGGCGCGTGGCTGCGGCGCAAGCAGACCTCGCATGACCTGGCCATCTCGAACGGGCGCGGGCCGCGCTTTCACCACGCGGCTTTCATAGCCCACAGTCCCGAAACGCTGCTGCATGTGGCTGACGTGCTGGCGGCCACGGGGCACGTGGAGAACATGGAGCGGGGGCCGGGCAGGCACGGCACCACGAATGCCTTCTTCCTGTACCTGCGGGATCCGGACGGCAATCGCTTCGAACTGTTCACCGGCGACTACCTGGTGGCGGACCCCGGCTGGGAGACGATCAAGTGGGATCTGAACGACCCTCGGCGGGCCACCTTCTGGGGGGCAGAGGCGCCTCCGCGCTGGTTCAACGAGGCGATGGGCGCCCGGCACTGGGAGACGGGCGAGCCGATGCCGCTGGAGGATCCGACGCTGCCGGACCGGCCGGCCACGGTGGCCTCGAAGTAGCGCGTACAGGCGGCGCGCTGGTGATAGGTTTAGACGACGAAGGAGAAACAGAAAGGTGGGGACCCTCTCAATGACACGAACCGAAGCGGCCCACGCGCTCATGGATGCGGTCGAGTTTCTCAAGCGAAACGGCCTGTTGGGCCGCCGCGCCCATGCCAATCTGTCGGCACGGTTGGGGCCGGACACCATGCTGCTCACGCGCGGCGGGAATGTGGCGGCGCTGACGGAGGCATCGTTTGCCGTCGTCCGCACCGACGGCACCGTGATGGAGGGCGAGGTGGACCCGGGCAATCAGGAGATCGTGGAGATGCATGCCGGAGTCTACCGCATGCGCCCGCAGGTGGGGGCCATCATCCACACCCATGCCCCGCATCTCACGGCGTTTGCCATCGCCCGGCAGCCGCTGCCGCTGGCTTATGAGCCGCTCTTGCGGGCGGGGCTGACCGAGCCGGTGCCGGTGGTGCCGTGGGCGCCCCGCGGGTCGGAGGCGTCGGTCGGCGGGATCCTGAAAACGGCCGCGGCGCACCCGACGGTGCCGGCCGTGCTGCTGGCGAATCACGGGGTGCTGGTGTACCACGAATCCCCGGCCGGCACCGCGAGCCTTCTCGGCACGCTGGAAGAAGCGGCCGAGCTGTCCCTGATGGCGGCTGGGGTCGGCGGGGCGGTGGAGTTTCCCCCCGAGGCAGTTTCCCAGGTGAAGGAGCGCATGGCAGCCTTCCACAGCTAGAGTCACCTGCGTCAGCAGGCCGCGGGAGCTGCCGGTCTTGAATGAACCGGCGGCTTGTCGCGGCTGTCAATCGAGGTACGGGCGGATGGCATCCGCGAGCCGCGTGGTGGCCCGCTCGATGGAGACCTGCTGGACGTCCCACTGCGCCCGGCGCCCGATGTTGCGGGCGGCCTCGGGGTGTTTTCCCACGAACCGCAGCATGTCGGCCAGGTGCTCGACATTGGCCACCGCCCACGGCTGGCCGTGGTACGCCTCGATCGGTAGTGGGCGGAAACGGGGACCAGTTCGTATTCAATCGGGAACCCGTGGCTGCGCGTACGATAGGTGGTCGGTACGGACCCGTTTGTGACCAGCACCGGCAGCCCCGACGCCATCGCCTCCACGATCGGCGGGCCCAGCCCTCGCCGCGGGTGGGCAGCCCGAACGCGTCGGCGTCGCGTTAGAACGCGGCCATCTCGCGGTCGCTCATTCCCGCTCCATCACGGCGATCGGGCGCAGGCGCCACGGTCGTGCCCGACCTACCGGATCGCCTCCACGAGCTCGCGCGGCACGTCACCGGGTCGGAATGCGGTCCAGCCGTGTAAGGGCGAGCGTCCAGCACACTTCCCGGTTGTTCTTGTCGAGAGTGGCGGCGCGGAAGAACGGGCCCTCCCAGCCGATGGTGAAGGCCGATGATGAAGGAGGGGTCCGGGTTCAAGAGGGCGGAGGAACGGGGAATGCATCACGGGTCGCGGACGTTGAGCGGGTGCTGAGCCGCCAGTTCGGCCAGGACGGCCGCCGGGGGCCTCGGCACCCAGCCGATGAGAGAGCGAAGCCGATCCACTTTCATGCCGGCACGGAGCGGCCGCGGCGCCGTCTGCCCCAGGGCTGCGGTCGGCACCCCCGTGATGCGGTGGGCTGGCAGGCCGAACGACTCCGCAATCAGGCGGGCAAACGCGTACCGTGTCATCGCCTGCTCGCCGGCCGTGTGCACAACGCCGGCCGCGCCTCGTTCAAGAAGATCCCAGGTGGCGCGGGCCAGGTCCCCGGCGAACGTGGGGTTGCCCCACTGATCGTCCGGGATGGTGGCCGATTGACCGGCGGCCACATTCAGTGCCAGACGCTGCATGAAGTTCCGTGGCGGGTCTTCCCAGCTGTAGACCCAGGCGGTGCGGAGCACCGTCCCGCGATCGCCGAGCGCCAGGACAGCTTCTTCGGCCGCCCGCTTGTCCAGGCCATAGCGGGACAGGGGGTGGACCGGGTCTTCCTCCGCGTACGGCCCGGCCTGGCCGTCGAAAACGTAGTCGGTGGAATAGAAGACCACCCGCGCCCCGTGCGCGGACGCCCAGCCGGCGGCTGCGGCAGGTCCCTCAAAGTTGACCCGGCGGCTTTGCTCGGGGGCGGTCTCGCAGCCATCCACATGGGTGTAGGCGCCCACGACGAGCACCAGGTCGGGTTGAGCGGACTCGAGCGCGGAGCGCACCGCGTCCGCGTCGCCCAGGTCCAGCGTCAGGTCACCGCCCCGGGTAAAGCCGGTCCCGATGGGCTCCACGCCATGCTGCCGCAGCACAAAAAGAAGCGCGCTCCCCACCTGTCCGGTGGCCCCGAGCACCATGCACCGGCGTGTCACGATAGGCGGTCCCCGTACTGGTGCTGGTAGTAATCGCGGTAGGCGCCCGACTTCACCGCCTGCCACCAGTCCTCATGCTCGCGATACCACGCCACGGTGTCCCTTATTCCTTCTTCGAAATTCCAGCGCGGCGCCCAGCCCAGCTCGCGCTCGATCTTGGCAGGATCCATGGCGTAGCGGCGGTCATGCCCGGGACGGTCGCTCACGAGCCGGATGAGGGACGGCGGTGCCCCGACAAGATCCAGCACGGTCTCGGCCACGGCCCGGTTGCTCTTCTCCACGTGGCCGCCTATGTTGTACACCTCACCCAGCCGGCCGTGCTCCAAGACCGCCCAGATGGCCCGGGCATGGTCTTGCACGTGAAGCCAGTCCCGCACGTTCTGGCCGTCCCCGTAGAGGGGGCAGGGCGTCCCGGTGAGGGCGTTGGTGATGAAGAGCGGGATGAACTTCTCCGGGAACTGATACGGCCCGTAGTTGTTGGAGCACCGGGTGATGAGGGCGGGGAAGTCAAAGGTGTGGATGGCGGCCCGCACCATGAGGTCGCTGGATGCCTTGCTGGCGGCATAGGGACTGTTCGGCTGCAGGGGATCGGTCTCCCGGAACGGCGCGTCGTCGGGGCCGAGCGATCCGTACACCTCGTCGGTCGACACGTGCACGAAGCGCGGCACGGCGTGCTGCCGCGCGGCCTCAATCAGGATCTGGGTGCCCAGCACGTTGGTGGTGAGAAAGGCGTCTGCGGCCAGGATGCTCCGGTCCACGTGCGACTCGGCCGCGAAGTGGATGATAGCGTCCACGCCGCCTGCCAGCGCCGCCTCGACGTCCACCCGCTTGCGGACATCGCCGTGCACGAATTGATGGCGGGACGTCGGGACGCCTTGCAGGTTGGCGAGGTTGCCGGCGTAGGTCAGCGCATCCAGGTTCACGATCCTGAGATCCGGGTGCTCCGCCAGCGCCCAGCGGATGAAGTTGCTGCCGATAAAGCCGGCCCCGCCCGTCACTGCGATTCGCACGCGTTCATCCCTTCTCCAGGCTTTCCGGTCCGTCTCAGCGGTGGGCCGTGGTCCAGTCAAAGCCGATGGACGGGTCATCCCAGGCAATGCGCTTCTCGTCGGGCGATTCGGGTCGGTAGGACTCGGTCGTAAAATACACGATCATCAGCGGGCGGTTGCCCAGCACCCGGTATCCGTGAGCCACCCCCACGGGAATCACGAGCAGGCTCGGCCGGGTCTCCCCCATGTAGAAGACGTTGGTGATGCCGTGGGTGTCTGACTCCGGCCGCAGGTCATGCAGCACGACCTCCGCCTCGCCGACCGGGAAGAACCACAGGTCGTCCTGGCGCTCGTGGTAATGAAACGCCTTGATGACGCCCGGATGGGAGTAAGAGAGCGAGGCTTGTCCAAACCGACGCAGCAGGTCGTCGTCGTCGCGCAGGATCTCCTGAAAAAAGCCGCGGTTGTCCACATGCCGCACCAGCAGCTTCTCTTTGACGCCAATGATGCGGGTCTTGTCGACCAAGCTTACAGCACCTCCACCTGGGAATGGTCGCCCAATACGAGGGCGAAGGAGCGCGGGGCGCGCCGACGCCGCGCCACCCGCGCGCCACGGCCGATGAGACTGCCGTCTATGCGGCCGGGCACGTCATCGAGAATCGCGTCGGTCAGGACGACGCTCATTTCTATCTCGGTCCGGACCACGCGCACCCGGGGGCCGATGCTGGTGAACGGGCCCACATAGGAGTCCTCCACCACGGCATCCGCGCCAATCACCGCCGGGCCCCGGATGGTGGAGCGGATGATGCGGGCGCCCGGCTCCACCACCACCCGGCCCATGATGTCACTGTCTTGGTCCACCTCGCCCGCTATGTGGGGGACAATCTCCTCCAGGATAAGGCGGTTGGCGTCCAGCACGTCTTCGGGCCGCCCCGTGTCCTTCCACCATCCCTGGACAAAGTCGGCATGCACGGCGCGCCCACGGTCGATGAGAACCTGGATGGCGTCGGTAATCTCATATTCGCCACGCCAGGACGGCTGTAAGGTGGCAATCGCGTCGTGAATCGTGGGGCGGAACAGGTACACCCCGACCAGGGCCAGATTGGACGGAGGTGACTTCGGCTTCTCAATCAGCCGCACAATGGTCTGGTCGTTGACCACCGCCACCCCAAACTGCTCCGGATGCGGAACCGGTGTCAGCATCACCGACGCATCCCAGTCGCTCCGCTGAAAGGCCGCCACGATATCGGCCACGCCTCCTTTGAGGAGGTTGTCGCCGAGGTACATCAGAAAGGCGTCGTCGCCCAGGAAGTCGCGGGCGGTCGCCACCGCGTGGGCCAGGCCCAGCGGCGCGGACTGGGGAATGTAAGTGATGGCGCAGTGGAACTGGGATCCGTCGCCCATAGCCTCCTCAACTTCGGCCGCGGTATCTCCCACGATCATGCCGATGTCGGTGATGCCGGCCTGGACCAGGGATTCCACCGCGTAGTGCAGGAGCGGGCGATTGGCGATGGGAATCAGCTGCTTGGCACTCGTGTAGGTGAGGGGCCGCAGCCGAGATCCTGTGCCGCCCGACAAAATAAGGCCTTTCATGCGTCCTCCCGAGCCGTGCTGGTAAGAGTGTGGCATAGGGCCGGAGGACCGTAAAGCCGCAGAAGCCGCCAAGCGGCGCCGCCGTGCCATTCATTTGCATGCTGGCTCACCGCGAGAGAGCCCGCCAGCAGACGAGGGTGACCCCTGCGGCCGTGAGCGCTTTAGGGGCCGGCCTGCCGTCCCGCCGCCTGCGTCTGCGCGTCCGCCGCGCCCGTGTCAGCCGCCAAGAGGGTGTTGTAGCGGCGGAACAGCCCGGCGTAAGTGATGGCATAGGCCGTCTGCAGCCCGGCGCCGATAAAGAAGGGCAGGGTCAGGTTGCCATCTTCCATGAGGTAGCCGGCCACGGTCGGGCCTACCGACGCTGGCACGCGCATGGAGAACATGTTCAAGCTGGATGCGAACCCGCGCCGCTCGTCCCGAGTGAGGCTCACGGTCACGGCCTGGCGGGCGCCGACCGAGCCGCGGTTCAGGATGGAGCGGACGAAGTAGAAGATGGCCGCCCACACGAAGTTGCCCATGAGGGCCATCAGCACCAGGGTGACGACGCCCACCAGGCGGATGGCCGACACCGTGCGTACCACCCCCCAGCGTTCCGCGACACGGCCGGTCAGCAGGTTCGAAAAACCCGTACCCAGGAAAGACACCGCCATGAGGCCTCCGATGGCGGCGGGACTCACCCCGAAGCGGGCTGCAAACCAGTACGAGATGAGCGGGCCGGTGAGGCCGACCGCGAGGCCGTTCAACAGGTTGGTGAACGACAGTTTGGCCAGCTCCCAGTTCTCCTGCCGGGATACCGCGTCCACCCGCCTGGGGCGAACCCCACTCGGAGCTGGCACTGCCGTCGAGGGCGTCTTGACGCCGGCCTGCTCGCGGAGCGGATAAATCAAGAACAGGTTGATGGCCGAGCCGATGGCCGGCAGGGCAAACAAGGGCCGGAACGCGGCCGCCCCCGGCAGGAAATGCTGGAAGAGCACCACTGAGCTCGCCGCCGCGGCGCCGAAGCCCATCCCCACGAAGCCGACCGCGGCGTTCAGGCTGAAGATGCGGCTTCGGAGCTCCGGCGTGATGACGCGGGCGATCCAGGCCTGCTCGGCCGGTGCAAACGGCCCGGCCCCGCCATTCTGCCCGCGGCCAAAGCTGGCGACAATGGCGGCGGTGGAGATCACGTACGGATTCCAGGTCAGGATGGCGGCGACTCCGGCGGCGATGGTCAGGACTTCGTACATGAGGATGAAGCGCCTTCGGCCATACCGGTCGGATAGATACCCGATGCCGAGCGACAGGGCGGCCCCGGCCAGGCCGGAGGCGGTAAGCAGGATACCGATGGAGGCCGCGTGCCATCCCAGCGCTTTCAGGTAGAGCGCAAAGTTCACGACCATCATGCCCTGGCCAAGACTACGCATGGCCCGGGCCGTGATCAGACGGCGGACCGCGAGGGGATATGCGCGCCAGCTACTCATGCAGGGACGGAGCTCTGGTGGGCGCCATCTGCGCCAAAAGCCGGTTCCAGCGCTCCAGTTCGTCGTCCGCGATGGGGTCGACGGCCTTCTTGAATCGCTCCAGGTAGACGGTCCAGGCCTGGCGGAGTGCTTCGCGCCCGGCGTCGGTCAGCGAGGCGGACACCTGCCGGAGGTCACCCTCCTGGCGTTCGCGGCGGACGTACCCGCACTCTTCCAGCTTGTCGAGCATCCGGGTGGCGCCGGCCGTGGAGATGTCGAGTCGTTGGGCGAGGAGGCCAACCGGCACGGGGCCGTCCACCAAGCGGCGGACCAGCGCCCACTGGGCGCGGGTCAACGGACCCCACTCGCGTCCCAGCCGCCGGTTCAAACGGTCCAATCCCAACGCCACGTCCCGCAGCAACTGGTCTCTGTCCACGGCTCTCCCCAACCATTAATCATGTTAACGATGTGTCTACCATAGCAGAAACCACAGAGCGATCCAAGCAAATCTTGGCTAGGCCACCCAATGGTAAGTAGTGAACAGGGCAATCAAGAGTGCGCCGACCAGCAGTGAGGCTCCGATATAGATTCTAAGCGCCCACGGCCGCTCCATCACCCAGGACCCCAGGATAATGAAGAGCGGCGTGGACGCGAGCAGGAAGCGGGGCGCCGACATCAGCGGCACCGACGCGGATGGGTAGAGAAACGGGATCAACAGCACGAACAGCGCATACCACCAGAGCGGCCAGGAAATGTAGCGCCGGCCGATGACCAGGAGGAAGACGCCGAAGGCGAAGAATGCCACATTCCAGACGTTGCTGATGGTGTCGGCGGGGATGAAGGGCGTAAAGAGGCGCGAGAAGGACATGAAGTTGTGGAAATAGACGTAGGCATTCTGGACTCCGGTGTACAGCGTGTGCCACGGCCAGGCGAACTTGCGCCCCCAGTACGGGCGCTGCACGGCCTTGAACATGAGCGGATTCTGGAACGTGTAGTAGAGCTTCACCATGAAGGCCGCCACGCCGATGGGGACGAGACCGAGCCAGAGATAGGTGCGAAACGGGTGGTGGTTGCGCCACATGTAAAGCGCGATGGGGATGGCCAGCAGCACGCCGTAGACAGACGCCGCCGACGTGATCCCGGCCAGCAGTGCGGCCCAGCCATACCGGCCCTGGCGGGCCAGGAGCAGGCTCCCCCCGGAGAGGGCGAGCACCAGCGCTTCGGGATAGGCGGCGGTGAAATAGAACGACACCGGAAAGTAGGCCAGCACGATCACGCTGAACCAGGCCGCTCGGGTTCCCACCTCGGCCGCGGCCAGCTGGTACAGAAGCCACAGCCCCACGCCAAACGCCACCGTCGAGATGAGCAGGGCCGTCTGCACATTGTCCCCCAGCACATGCACGAGGAGCGGATAAAGCGGGAAAAACGCGGCGGACTGTGGGCCGGCATAGCCGTAACGGGCAATGGACAGATACCAGTACCCGTCCCAGTGCGCCCACGGGGCTAACAGGACGTTGAACCAGAAGCCGCCGCGGGGTGGAATGTAGCCCGGCGCTGTCATGGGATAGGCCTTGGGCAGGACGACGAACGCGAGGCCCCCGATCTCGAGAATGAGGGCGCGCGAGAGGGCAACCAGCGCGATCAACAGGGTGTTTCGCCGCCCGAGGTCGTAGGCCGTGGAATACCGCCCTTCAACCGGCCTCGGCACGGGGACTGCGCGGCTCAACGGCGCCCCCCGGGCAGCGGCTCCATCTGGAGGTTGTCGCCGCGGATGGCGATGCCGAGCGTAAAGAGCTGGCTCAGCGCGAGATTGGTCGGCTTGCCGGCCAGGATCTGGGCGCTCAGCTCGCCGACCGCGCCGGCCGGCAGATCCTGCAGATCGCCCATGATGTCCGTGAGCACCTTCAGGTCGCCGCTCCGGGTGGACACCACCACGGGGGCGACCGACGGCGGCCACCACCCCAACTTGTACAGGGCGAGCGGCACGCCCGGATTGTACGGGGGGTCCTGCAGGGACGCCGGCCAGCTCTGCGAATTTGCGGTCAACAGGCCAAACAGCGTATTGGCCGCGGGTTCCCGGATGAGGAAGTACCCGCCGGCGCGGATGTGCGTGTCTTTGTAGATGGCCCGGACGAACTGGGCCCCGGTCATCTTGTCGGCCGCGACCCAGAGCTGCTCGTTGTGCACCCCGGAGGGAAGCGTTCCCGGCACCGGAATCACCCCCACCGTGCGCTGGTTGGGTGGGATGTGCACTAAAAATCCCGCAAAACCGGGTTCGGCACTGGTGCCGACGACGGCCACCAGCACGTAGCGCGGCGGGGACAGCTGACTTGCCATCGCGGGGTCACGCGTAATCGACACGATGAGAATGGTCGCGCCGATGACGCTTGCCGCCAGCACGCCCACAAAGAAGCGCCGGCCCCAGCGCAGGGGATCCGTGCGGGCGGCGGGCACCGACTGACCGGGTGTATGCGTTTCCCGTTCGGCCACTCGCGCCTGTTCCTCCCTCCGCCCGTTGCACGGGCCGCGTCACAATCCTCCCGATCCTTTCACTGGGCCGCGCGGCTGTCAACGAGGCCAGAATCGGGACTCGCCCGCTGATGGCGTGAAATCAGCCGTCTGACGAGACTTTCCGCCATCAGGAGCGGTGGCGGGCGGATCTGGCGGTCCAGGCGCGATCAGGCCTGTGACGTACCGTGCCCTGTGATTAACGGTTCAGGCCCGCAGTTGGATGCGCTCCGGGTGGGCGTATACGTTGAAGCGGCCATGACGGACGAAGCCGGCCGCCGTGATGCCAAGCTCTTCGGCCAGGTCCTGGCCAAGCGACGTCGGCGCCGCATTCGAAAGCAGGAAGCCGACCCGCATGCGGGCTGTTTTCACCACCATCTCGGCGGAAATCCGGCCTGAGCAGACCAAGGCGGCCCCGTCCGGATCCACGCGGTTTCGCAGCATCCAGCCGGCAATCTTGTCCAGCGCATTGTGACGCCCCACGTCCGCCCGCACCTGAAGCAGGGCGCCCGCTTTGGCCAGGGCCGCCGAGTGCACGCCGCCCGTGTCCCGAAACGGCCCGGGCGCGCCGTCCAGCGCGGCCACCAGCCCGAGTACGGCGTCGGCTGCCATGGTCGCGCTATGGGCCACCGGTTTAATGCTGCCGTCATTCAAAAAGTAGAGGCCGGGGCGGCCGCGTCCGCAGCAACTGGTGAGGAGACGGCGCCCGAGCGCGGCCGGATCGACGCGTAAGGTGGGGACCCGGACCCAGATCTGGCTCTCTTCGTCATCGACGATGAGCGTGGAGATGTCGTCGGCATGAACGATGAGTCCTTCGTTGGCGAGATAGCCGACAACCAAGTCTTCCAGATCTTCCGGCGACAGGATGAGGGTGACCAGTTCGGCGCCGTTCAGACGGATGGTCCAGGGCGCTTCCCGCGCAATCCGCTCGGTCACCACTTCGGATGTTCCGTCTGACTGCACGCGCAGCACGGTTCGCGCGGTGTCCATCGCCGGCCCCCTCCTACTTCCCGTCCTTCTCTTCCCTCACCTTTAGCAGATCGCGGCGGCGCACGGAGCGGCGACTCGCCATCGGGTATGGTGGTGGCATGGAACAGGATGTGTTGGCAGGGCTCGCGGGCGTCCTTTTAATGGGCGGCGAAAGCCGGCGCATGGGCCGGGACAAGGGCATCATCGCGATTGATGGGATGCCTTTGTGGGAGCGTCACTGGGAGCTCCTGGGCACGGTGGCGCGGCCTCGCTACCGGACCGTGCCGTCCGGCCAGCCACCCGGTGAGGGCATTCTGCCCGACCCGGCGCCCTCGCCGGGACCGCTTCCCGGCATCGCGGCAGCACTGGCCGCGATGCCCGGCGACTGGCTTCTGGTGCTGGCCGTGGACCTCATCGGCGTTGATGCCCGCATCGTGGAGCACCTTTACCGCGAGCGAGTGACGGGCGGGGTCGTCATGCCGCG
>JBMFXK010000033.1:0-11991 GCA_049964315.1 Clostridia bacterium
CCCCCGCTTTTTCATTCCTGTCAACGACCGGCACGGTCATGAGCGTCTCCTATCACAGCTATCAAGTCTCTCGCATCCCTCGAACCCGCCACCTCGGCCGCACTGTTACTCGTCCGCACGATCAACACCGCCGACAGTGCCAGCAGGACGGCGCCCACCACAACCTCCGGGGCAAGCCGCTCCCGCAGCAGGGTCACCCCCAGCGCTATCGCCACCAGGGGTTCAAAGTAGATGTAGAATGCCGCCTCTGACGCGGGCAGACGCGTCAGGGCGAAGTTGTAGAGAAAGTACCCGGCCACCGAACACACCCCGGTGAGGAAGAGCAGGTCCGCGACGCCGCCCGGAGAGAGCCGCAGCAGGCTGCCCCACCCGTGCGCCGTCGGGACCACCAGCGACCCAATCACAAGCCCGATGGCCCCGAATGTCATCGAGCCCCCGGTCAGAACGACTGGCGACAGGCCGCCGCCTTGCATCCAGGTGCGGCTGAATGTGGAATTGAACGCCCACAAGAGCGAATTCGCCACGAGGCACAGCGCGCCAAACACGTATCCCGAGGTCCAGGACACCACGGGCCCCTGGCGTGGCACCACCACGATCAGGATGATCCCCAAAAGCCCCAGCAGGAGGGCCAGGAGCCGCTGCAGGCTAAGCCGCTCCTGCCCCATGATATAGGCCACCAGAGCGGTCATCAGCGGGATCATGCCCACGACCAGGATAGACGCGACGGCCGCATTCGTGTCGGCCACCCCGGTGTATTGCAGCCAGAAGTAAAACGTGTACGCACTCAGGCCCAGGATGGCCATCCGCCAGACGTGAGCAGCACGAATCTGACCCCTCAGCGCTGCCCGGATGAGGGGAACCGCGAAGCACAGCGCCGCGAGTGAGAAACGGGCTGCCGCCAGCGTGATCGGGGACAGCACGGCCGACCCGGGACCCGTTCCCTGCAGCAGGGCATCAGCAGCGACGAAGGACGCGCCCCAGCATGCAACCGTGAACCATACGCCGAGGCGCGCAAGGGAAGTCCCACCCATGACGGCTCCTTCAGTGGCCCGTTCCAACTCCACTCTGACATGAGCTTAGGAGTGTTCTAGCCAGTGTGTCAAGTTGTCTTTCTTTGATGTCAGGTTTTCCGGTCGCGACCTCCCATACCTTACATCCCAATCCTATTCCCCCCGAAGCGGCGGGTGCTCACGCCAACAGGTCTGCGGCATGCAGACGCGCCCTCCAAGAGGCGCCACGCGCAGCCCGTGTGCCGACTGAGGAACCGGGGAGCGCGGCCGCCCTTATACGTGATGTCCGTGGTGGCCCACGGGATGTTCGGGGGGCAGGGTAATGGCGGGATTGCGGGCGAAGAACCCATCCGGCTTCAGCACGAAGCCGATGTAGTGGACCGGCATGACCGGCCAATCCTCCAGTCGCACCACGTGATGCGCTCCGAACGAGTACCACACGACCAGGTCCCGGTCGGTGATATCGCGGTCCGCTTCGGTCCAGGCAGAAAGGCCCAGCGGTCCCGGCTGCTGGTTCGGGTGGTCGCCGGTGGCAAACCGCTCCCCGGTCTGCTCCGGCGTCACCCACAGATGGTGGGCCATAAAGCCGGCCCGCTGGCCAACGGATGAGGTGGGGTGGGGCATGGACAGCACGTTCTCGCCCGGGATGAGTCGGAAGCCGACCGGTTCTCCCACCCTGTTGCGCACTCCGTGGTTGACAATGCGCCAGAAGCGGCCCGCCGCCGGATCCACCTCCCGGCGCGCCGCCTTCTCGGTGGGGAGAAGCCGTGCTTGGGCGTAATAGCCGTTGGCCAGAGGGTTCTCGGGCCCACCGGGCGGGACAGGATAAGTGTCCACCTCGTAAACCGCATTCTCGGGCCCGTCGAGATCGAAATCCAGGCGCACGTTGAAGAAGTGCTGGTGGATGGGTCCATACAGCCCATCTCCGAGTGCCTGTCCAAAGCGGGGCGCGTCACTGCCGGCGGCGGTGGAGATGATGCCGGTTAACTTCACCTCGTGCTGGATCGACCCGTCCAGGTAGAAGTACCAGAAGAAGCCGTAGTCGTAGTTTCCCACGGTGCAGAACATCGACACCACGAGACGGCGGGAGCGTCGCACCTCCGACTCTCCGGTCCGCCAGTCGGTGTGCTTCCAGAGCACGCCGTAGTCCTCTTCATGGATGCAGATGCCGTTCGGGTGGGTGACGACTGCGCCATCCGTATCCACCGTGTGCACGTCGACGTACCGGATCTCGCCCAGGCAGTCGCAGCCAAGCTCCAGGCTGTTGACCATCTCGCCGATCCCATACTCACCGGCGTCGAAGGCATTCTTCCACCACTGCGGCGATCGCGGCTCGCCGTAGGGCACCGCCATTTCCGACAGGGAGGAGCGGTACAGGATCGGGCGCTCCCGATCGCCGTCATGAAACCGGATCCGGTGCAACACGAGGCCCTCCCGGCTGGTGAACCCGATCTGCATGCGCCAGCGGCGCCAGGAAAGTTCGTGATTCTGGTCGAGTATGAAGCCGGGCCCATCCCGCTGAATGATGTCGAGAGGCTGGAGAGGCGCTTCAGGCTCGACCAGGTGTGACGACCAGTTCGCCTCCCGCCCCGGCACCGGTATGAGGTCGGTGTCCAGGACGTCCACCACGGCCCCGGCATCCAGGTCGACCAGGACCGAGAGTCCGTCGACCGGATGGGCATACCCGTTATCACCCGGAAACTTTCGCACCCAGATGAATCCGCGCGCGAGCCGCCGCTCATCCGTAATCGCGTCGCCGTAGTGACCGACGCTCTCGGGGTCCACCATCACAAGCTCCATGTCCCTGATGCCCCGGCGTGCCATGGCCGCGATGAAGCGCGGATCCTCCTTCACGACGGCCTCGCACTGCACGAAGTCCCGCGACCCGATCCGGGGCCAGGACCCCGAGACCGGTTCGGCTGACACCACCCGCTCGCGCGGGACGCTGACCACGTATCGCCAGAGGCGGCGGTCTTCGGGGTCGTAAATCTCGGCCACGGCCCGGCGCTCCGGCGCTCGGCGGTGCTTGTCCGGCTCCCCCAGTTCCACCGATACGAAGCGGGCACGCACGGGAAAGCCCGGGTGGGCCTTCACGACCTGCACGGCGGCCTGCATCTCCTCCACCGACAGCGGCCGCAGGATGTCCGCGCGGGCCCATACTTCGTTCACGGTTGTCCTCCCGTCCTATAGGGGATCGCGCCGCAGCACGCCGGTGAGACAATGCATCTCGCCGCCAGCCTTTACTACCTCGTCCATGGCCACGGCCTCAAATCCAATCCCGTGGGACGACAACAGCTGCTCGCTGGCTGGAAATCCTTCCGGAATGATGACGAAGCCCGGCCGGACCGCCACGAAGTTGATGCCGGCTCCCGGCAACTCGTCAAGCGCTGTCGCCTCGATGATGCGGACACCGGCGGCCTTCAACGCCACGACGGCGTCATAGGGCATCTGCCACGGGTTGATGACCACCGTGCGCCGGTCCACCACGTTCATGCACCCGTCGAGATGAATCTGATTCCAGGGCGTGGTGCAGCGGATGACGGTGCGGATGCCCATGGCCGACAGCGCCTCCGCCACCTGGTCGGCGCCGGCCTGATTGGTCCGGGTGCTGGTGGCGACCAGAGCCAGGTCGCGGTCGACCAGCATCGCGCAGGCACCATCGTAGGTGCCGTCGCCAGCGACGCTGCGGACAATCGGCATGCCAAGTCGGGAGAGGGTGGCGGCGACCGCGCGCTCCTCACCTCTTCGGGCCACGTGGCCGGGACGCGCCAGAATCACCCCTTGATGGGTCGTCAGCATGAGGTCACGGAGAAACATCGCGTTCGGCCGGTCGGTGCGCTGGCCCTCCACAAACTGCACGTCGACACCGTGAGATCGGTACACCGCCACCAGATGCTCCACCTGGGCGCGCAGCCGGTCGGGGTCCACGGGCTCAATAAAGAGCCAGTCTTCGAAGTTCCGCTCGTTGACCAGGGACAGCTCTTCACCCGGGATGTGCATCAGAACCTGGCGCAGGACCCCGCACTCGGAATCGGCCCCGAACGGGCCCCAGAGCGCTTCCATATCGTGTTCGAATCCCGTCTGCCGCCCTGTTCCGGCCTCCATTGGAGCGCCCCCTCATGTCATCGCTGTTTCGACATCGTCCCTCGACGCGTCTTGTTCGATGATGGCACACAACGACAGTCGCCAACCCTGGACAGCAGAGGCGGGCCGATTCTTTTTGGATTGCGAGCCGGCCTCGCCGGAGGGCTGCTCGGTTGGGATTGGCTGGAATGGCTCCGCAACTTTGTTAGTTCTGGACAATCTCGTGTCATTCCCCAGCTAATGTCCGGTGAGCGGTTGTGAGACATGATTCCGCGATCTGACACGTCGGAAACCGGACCTCTACACTGAACGCGCCTAATCGTGGCATCGCCACGGCCGGGGGACCCCTTTTTGGGGTGAATTCGACTCAGTCGATAGGGCGTCTCGCCGCCCGAACCCGTCAGCTAACCTCGGAGGCAGTATGCGAGGAGGAACGCCCCCATGAGATCCACGCGTCCCTGGACGCTTATCGCCAGCGGTCTCGCCTTGAGCGCGGGGCTGTTCGTTTCGGGCCCCGTATTTGCGGCCGGCAGTACCGGCCAGACCCTGTCCGTGGAAGCCACTGCCTACGCGCCGACAGCACAGGACAACTATCCGTACGGGCCGGTTGATCTATATGGCCGCCCGCTCACCGCCGGAGACATCGCCGTCGATCCGACGGTGTTCCCCCTGAAGTCCTGTCTGTACGTCACCGGATACCAGTCCCCCTACCTGCCCGCCGGCGGGTTCATCGGCGAGGCGGATGACGAGGGCGGCGCGATTCAGGGCAAGCACATCGATATCTTCATCAACGCCTCCGAATCCCAGGTCAACAGCTTCGGGATTCAGACCGTGCAGGTGACCTTGCTGGGCCCCGCCACGAACCCCTCGGCGGCCGGTACGGCGGCCTGCGCAGGGTACGGCAATGGGACGGCCGGTCACAGCACCGCCTCGAGTCCGACCACGTCGGCATCGTCCTCTGCCCCTCAACAAAATGGCGGAAGCGCCACGGGGTCGGTCCGGTCATCCGCGTCGGCCTCTGGCACCCAGGCCGGGGGCAGCCCCGCGGGTGCGCCTCCAGCCACTTCCGGCAGCCTCGGGCCGGCGATCGTCCAGCGCGCGCTGTCAGAACTCGGGGCGCCCTACGTGTGGGGCGGCACCACGCCGGCCGGCTTTGACTGCTCGGGCTTCGTGCAGTGGGTGTTTGGCCAGGAAGGCATCTCGCTGCCGCGCCTGTCCGGGCAGCAGTATGGCGTGGGAACGCCGGTAAGTCGGAGTGCCCTGCAGCCCGGGGATCTGGTGTTCTTCACCACCTACAAACCCGGTCCGTCACACGTGGGCATCTACATCGGAGCCTACCAGGGCATCCAGCATGCGTTCATCGCGGCCGACAATCCCGCGGTGGGCGTGCGGATCGACAACCTCGATGCTCAAAAGTGGGTGCCCATATTCGTGGGGGCCCGGCAGATCGTGCCGCCGGCGCCTCAATCCTCCACCGGCTCGACCAGCCCTTCCAGCACCCCCACAAACACCGGGCCCACCAGCTCGACCAGTGCCAGCCCATCGATCTCCCCCAACGCCAGTTCCACTCAAACGGCGCTCGCTGGGGGTTCCCAGTCCAGCGGCCGCCACGGATCGTGGCGTCATGGGTGGGACCACGACGGCTGGCAGTAAACGAGATAGACCCGCCGGTTGAGATACGGCATCAGCATGCGATTCCCTGTGGGTGTCTCAGATGGTCTGCGACTAGCCAAAGCCTCGTCGCCTGTGCGGCGGGGCTTTCGGCACTCTTCTAGGGCAAGCCGCCCGTACAGAGGAGATACGGCCAGCTGCCCCCGGCATGGGCACGTGCGGCACCTACCCTCGAACCCGACGGATGATACAACGATGTGAGAGCTGACGACCCACGCCCTCCGTCTCAGGGCCGATGCCAGACGGTATGAAAGCCGATACGCTGGAGAGCGCCCAGGGAGCCCTGAAGCAGCCCGCAAGAGGAGGGACCGGCCGTGAACGCCGCCATGCATGCCCTGTGTGGAGCCGAGAGTCCCTGGAGTGCATGCCCATGAGCTACCGTGCCCTGGCCCGGGGGCCGTACTTTCGGGCATGGTCCGCCATGCTCCTCACCAATCTCGGGACCAACATCGGCTGGCTGGCCATCATCTGGCTGGCGGCCGAGCGGGGCGGCGCAGGCGCGGTGGGAATCCTCACCGCCGCATTTGCCCTCCCCGGCGTGGTGTCCGGTGTGTACGCCGGGGTGGTACTGGACCGCTTCCCCCGCGCCATCGGCATCGCGCTGGACAACGGCGGCCGGGCCATCCTGTATGGAGTCGCTGCCGTACTGGCGTCCGAGCCTCATCTCCCTCTGGTGGGCATGACCGTGCTGGTCGGCCTCGGAAGCCTCCTCACGCCGCTCAGTCAGGCCGGCATCTGGTCTTTGGTGCCAGACCTGCTTGGAAAGGGGCAGACCCTGGGGTCGGCCAACGCGGCCATGAACGCCATCTGGCAGGTGGCCACCCTGGCGGGCCCAGCACTAGGCGGCGTGCTGACCGCGCGCTTTGGGCCCGTGCTTCCTATCTCGCTGCAGGCCGCCAGCTATGCCGTGACCGCTCTCGTCATGATACCGCTCCGCCGGATCCACACCGCCCCGGCGGAGGTGGTCTCCACGTGGGCGGGCCTCAGGGTGGTGTTCCGCACCCCCGCCGTCCTGGCCGTCACCTTCTTCACCTTTGCGTATGCCTTCGTGTACGCCCCCCTGGAAGTGGGGCTGCCCGGTTTCGTATCGCACGAGCTTCACGGCACGGCCGGCAGTTACGGCCTCCTGTGGGCCATCTTTGCCATCGGCGCCCTGGCGGGTTCCTTTATCTGGGGCACCCGGCGCGGCTTGCCGCGGCTCGGGTGGTGGCTGGCCGCAGACTTTCTCGCCTGGGGGTTGGTAATGGTGGGTTTCAGCCAGACGCGAATCGTGGCGGCGGCCCTCGTAGTCATGGCGCTGGGGGGCTTCGTGTACAGCCCCTACCAGCTTTGGACCAATACGTATCTGCAGCAGAGCGTGCCCGGGAATCTTCTCGGACGGCTGTTTGGAGCGTTCACCGCCATCACCGGTCTTGGGCTTCCGCTGGGGTCGCTGGCAGCCGGGGCCGCCTCGACGACCATCAGCCTGCCGACCTTGATCGCGGCTGGCGGCATCGCGTGTCTCGGCCTTGGTGTGCTCGCCATCCTCCAGCCCAGCATCCGCGGGCTGCCGGACCTCAATCTGGCGGCTGAACCCTTGCGGCCGGACACCGACAACGCGCCCTCGTAAGGAGGCGTGTGACGGTCCGCAGCGACCTTCACTTCACCGTCGCCCTCCGCCAGCCTGACGGAGCGCAGCCCCGGTGGCCCGACGACGACGCGCTGACCGGCACCTGCCCCTCTAGAGCGGCGGCCCGGCGAGTCCCGCCCGGTCGGGCGCAAATAACTGAAGCTCCGGAACCGGCCTGCCCATCATCGCTTCGGCGACGAATTGCCCAACCCTCGGCGCCATGACCACGCCGTGGCCGCTGAATCCGGCCGTAACGTAGAGCCCATCGTCAAGCTGTCCCGCCACCGGCAGGTGGTCAGGCGTAAAGCCCATGATGCAGCTCCATCGCCACTCGACGACGGGGGTATGACCGGCGACGGTCGCCGCAAGCCGCGTGAGAGCGGCCTGGATCTCGTCATTCAGCACCATGTCGTCGGTGGCCTCGGACTCAAAGTCGAGATCGCGGAATCCTCCTGCGACCAGCCGGCCGTCTTTGCGCTGATGGAAGTAGTCGAAGCCCTGGCGGGCGCTCATGGAGTAATGGAGGACAGGCGGCAGCGGCTCCGTCACGATCATCTGGCCGCGCTGCGGCGCGATGGGAACGGCAGGCAGCACCCGCCACGTGAACCCGTTGGTCGCCAGTACGACCTCCCGGGCCCGAATCTCTTCACCCGCTCCGCGCACCACAAAGCCCTCGGCCTCCCGCTCCACCTGCTCGACCTGGAAGGGAGCGTAGACCCGGGCTCCCGCTTCCATCGCCCGCGCCCCGAACGCCATCGTGAGCCGTCCCGAGTGGACGAAGCCCCCCTCCAGGATGATGCCCCCGATATAGGCATCGCGAAACGGCTCCGGAAGGTCGCTCGGGTCGGCATGCCGCACCGTCTCGCCTTCTTCCGCCAAGTGCCGCGCGTTCTCGTGCAGCGCGGCCAGCTCGGCCTCGTTGCGGGCCAAGGTCAGCCGACCGGGGAGTTCGAGCTCCAGGGGGAAGGGCGCTTGAGCTTCCACTTCACGGATAATCTCAAGGCTCTGCCAAGTCATTCGCAGGAGAGCGCGCGCGCCGTCCCGGCCGTAGCGGGCGATGCCGAGCGATATCCCATCGACCAGGCCAGGCGCCACAATACCGCCGTTTCGGGCGGAGGCCCCGCCGCCAATGCCGGTCCGGTCCAGCACCACCACCGCGCGACCCGCTTCCGCGAGCCACCGCGCGACCGACAGGCCGGAGAGTCCCGCCCCCACCACCGCCACGTCCACCACAGCAGGCGGTTTGCCGGGGGTGGTGGGCACCTGCGGAGCTGTCTCGCGCCAGAATGACGGGATGTCCATGCGTTTGCTCCTTTGTCCCGCTTTCGTCGTGCTGAAAAGGTGGAGGCGCGCGCCGCCAGGGACCGTGCTCAGACTTCGGGCTGCAGCGCCTGCTCGAAGTCCTCGAGGATGTCTTCGGCGCCTTCGATGCCCACCGAGATCCGGATTACACTAGGGTCGATGTCGACCAGGGCTTTCTCCTCGGCGCTCAACTCCCGATGCGAGGCCACCACGGGGTGTGACAGGGTCGTGGTGACGTCACCCAGGCTGGGCACGAACTTCACCAGCTTGAGCCGGCTTACCATACGCTGGACCGCGTCGTAGCCCCCCTTCAGCGACGCGGATACGATGGCGCCGAACCCCTCGGACAAGAGCCGCGCAGCGTGGTCATGATCGGGGTGCGAGGGCAGGCCCGGGTAGTAGACGCGCGCCACGGCCGGCAGCTCCTCAAGGTGCCGGGCCAGCGCCAGGGCGTTGGCGCTGGCCCGCTCCATGCGGAGGGAAAGGGTGCGGCCCCCCCGGTAGGCGAGCCAGGTGGCGAAAGGATCAGGCGTGAAGCCGCCGCTGTTGATGAGGGAAGAAGCCTCCCGGATCCGAGATTGCGATCCGGCCAGCATCCCCAGCACCAGGTCGCTGTGGCCCCCGATGAATTTGGTCAGGGAGTGGGCGACCAGATCTGCGCCCCACTGTGCCGGGCGGGCGTGGAAAGGCGTCGCAAACGTGTTGTCCACCAGCACCCCCACCCCCTGGGCGTGGGCGATGGGAATGATCTCATCCAGCGCACAGACCCGTCCCAGGGGATTGGAGATGGTCTCGACCACCAGCACGGCAGGCTCACTGCCGGCGACGGCCTTCTCAATGGCCTCCAGATCGTGCGTGTCGATCCACTCCATACGGTAGCCCAGCCGGCCCAGGAACCGCCGGCTGATGCCCACGGTGCCGCCGTAGATCTCTCGGGCCACGAGAATCCGTCCGGGCGTCGGGAGCAGGGTCAGGATTCCGGCCATGAGGGCGGCAGTGCCGGATCCGGTGGGCACCGCGGCTTCCACCTCTTCCATCCGGGCCATCCAGGTGGAGAGGGCGTCGTAGTTGGGGTTGCCCCCGCGCGTGTAGGAATATCCCCTCCGGGTCCCGCCGAGAAGAGCGTCCACTTCGTCGATGTCATCGAAGGCATAGACGGACGTCTGGTAAAGCGGGGGCGCGACGGAGTTCGCAGGAGCCGGTGTTTCGGCAGGAGTTACGGAGCGCGTAAAGATGTCCAAGGGCGTCCTCCCTTGAAAAAGTAGAGCGGTCCGCCTCAGTGTCTCAAGCGCCAGAAGAGAAAGTCAACCGGTACGCATGTGGGCGGGCCGGTGGTCTAAGCCTCGGGATCCGCATAGGGGTCGCCCCAGGCGCTCTTTCTGGCGCCCCGGTACCGCGCGCCGTCACGGCGGGAGACGGTGCGCTTCAGGAGACCGTTGGGCGCGCACAGTTGCAGCCGCACGTAGCCGGGCCGTACCTCGGGATGCCGGAGGATGCGTGCAGGACGGTGCTCGACGGGATCTCGAGTAAACGCCTGGTACGCGAACTTCTCGTCCTCGAACGGCGCATCGCCGCCCTTCAACACGCGGTGGATCCGAGAGCGGGGTATGCGTTCGGCAAAGTGGCACCAATCATTCTCCGGGAGCGGGCAGGCGCTGTCGTGGGGGCAGGGGGCCGCGACGTGTGCCCCGCGCGCGAGAAGATGGCGGCGGAGCCCGAGGAGTCTCTGAAACCCTGAAGGCGTGCCGGGCTCCACCAGGATCAAGAGGCCGCCCGCCGTCGCCCAAAGTCTTTGCGCCAGATTCAGGCGGTCGCCTTCCTCCCGGATCTCCCCCATCACATAGCCGGCCACCACAAGATCGAAGCCCCGTCGGGGCAGCACCGCCTGACGCGCATCTCCCGTCCGCCAGTCCACGTCGGGCACGGCACCCCCCAGTGCCTGTTCAATCCGAACGCCCCAGGCCCGCATGCGAGCCTCAGGCTCAAGCGCCACCGCCGTCTCGATCGAAGTCCAGGTTCCGGCGGCGGCCCAGATGGCAGTGCCCGGCCCGGAACCGACATCCAGAAGGCGGCGGGGGGAAAAATCAGGGGTGACTCGCGCCACCTGGCGAAACACGTGCTGCAGCGCACCGAGCGTCGCCGGCATCCGGCTTGCCACATACGCGGCCGCCTCCATGTCCGTTAAGGACGCCGACCCCCGGCCGGCATCGTCGCGATAACGGGCGGAGAGGCGCCGGGCGGCGGGCGCCAAGTCCCGCAGGGGAATGTGGTCCAGCGCGTCCGCCACGACACTCCGAAGCGCCTCGGCAACGTCCATGACATGCCCCCCGATGCTGCTGTCACCAGTGTAACCGTCAGGCCCTGCGAGCCTGCAGACACGCGGCTGTACGGCGGGCGCAGGCGGCCGGACTCCGATGCGCGATGACCGGCGCGAGAGGCAAGTGGAGTGTCGTGACGCGGGCAACGACCGCATAAAAGGTGGCGTCAACCGGACTGGGCGGTGGCTTTCGCCCCTATAAGGCGAGCCACCGCTTCCAGCGGAACACCCTCTCAGGGCAGCCATCCGATCCGACAGTTCACGAACTCTGAGGCAGCGGCGGAGCGCCGCCCCATGACCCACGCGTCCCGACCCGCGCGACGGCTCAGCCCAATCGGACCGGCTGCACGGGCTGATCTTCGGACGCGACCACCACGGCGGTCCCATAAGCCAGAACTTCGGACATGTTCTGACCCAGTTCGGAGGAGTCAAACGCAGCGCCGACCACCGCGTTGGCGCCCAATGACTCAGCGTGCTCGAGGAGGCGGTCCAGCGCCCGCTGGCGGGTGTCATTCAGCATGTCCGTGTACTCTTTAATCTCGCCCCCGGCCAGTGACCGGAGACCCGCCGTGAACTGGTAGCCAATCCCCCGGCTCCGGACGACCGTACCCCAGGTGAGGCCGATGACCTTCTCGATGCGCTGACCCGGAACATATGGGGTGCTCACCACCGTGATGCTCACGCTGCATCCTCCTTCACGCGTCTGCC
This sequence comes from Clostridia bacterium, assembly GCA_049964315.1. Classification (GTDB taxonomy): domain Bacteria; phylum Bacillota; class Sulfobacillia; order Sulfobacillales; family JAIMBI01; genus JAKATP01. The sequence goes on from JBMFXK010000033.1 coordinate 11,702, forward strand.
GGGGCCATCTCTACAATTCGGCAAGAGGCCCTTTCGCGTGCCTGCCCGCCTGGTCCTGCCGGTGATCCGGAGCGCTGTGGGCCGGTCTCCCCTGCCTCCCAGCATCGGACTCCCCCCGCAGGGGGGACAGGCTCGAACGGCCCCAAATCGGCGGACCACCCGTCACAACCGGCGCGGGCGGGAAGATGAGGGGATTAGGGAGGGATGGGGATGTGGAGAACGAGGGACGGACGGCACGCGCAGCGTCATCGCCAACCTGTACAGCCGCCACTGCGGGCGCCCCGAAAACG
>JBMFXK010000034.1:0-11894 GCA_049964315.1 Clostridia bacterium
AAGTGAGCGCCCTGGAACGCGACGTCGAGCCGGCATAGGCCGCCATCTGTGAAGAGTGGCGCTCCCTGGGCGGCGCGGCGCCGCCGGGAGCGGCCGACCCCCCCGGGGTCGGCGCCCTTTCGGCGACATCCTCGCGGACCCCAACCCCGCCATGCGTTATCCCATCCGACGGTCGCCGGCATGACCGCCGGCGAATGGATTAAGCGCCATCTCTTCGAGCCCTGACGCTTTGGATCGCCTGCCGCGGGCGGCCGCGGCGCCGCCTGCTGGTCCTGGTGCACAGAGGTCTAGATCTTAGGCACCATGGGCTGCGCCGGTTTGACCCTGCGGGAACCATGCGCCCCGCATGCATTTCCAGGTTCCAGATGGTGACTGGCCACTGGCAGTTTCCTGTCTACCGGCCGGCGTCTGCGCTGAGTGCATCGTGTACAGCACACGCACCCCTTCCGGAGCCAGACGAATTCCGATCGCCTCCGCCACAGGCGGCTCAGGATCGATTCGTCCGGCTCCAGACGCCGTGTAGAGGACTACAGTGTGCCGTGGGCCTGTCTGACCGCGCCCGCGAGACCGCATCCCCTTAAGTGATTTCCGGACGGCTAGCCCTCGCCGGCCGTTTCCCGGGCCACGAACGTGAGGATGTCTGCCGCAGCGTCGGCCTGCGCCATCAGCGGCTTTCCCACTCCGTGGCCGGCGTCCGACTCCATGCGGAGCAGGATGGGCCGGTCGGACGCACTGGCCGCCTTGAGCCGAGCGGTCATCTTGCGGGCGTGCATGGGATCGACCCGGCTGTCACTCCGCGCTGCGTAGAGCAGAACCGCCGGGTAGGCGGTGCCGTCCACCACATGATGGTAAGGCGAGTATCGGAGAAGCCAGGCGAACGCCTCGGGATCGTCCGGTGACCCGTACTCGCCGGTCCACAGGTCCGCAATCAGGAACCGGTGAAAGCGGATCATGTCCAGGAGGGGAACGCCGACCACCACGGCGCCGAACAGATTGGGATGCTGGGTCAGCATCGCTCCGGTGAGCAGGCCGCCGTTGCTGGCGCCGGACACCGCCAGGTGCGGGGTATCTGTGTAGCCGCGCGCAATCAGGTGGCGGGCCGCCGAGGCGCAGTCGTCAAACACCTGCTGCTTGTGCTCCCGCATTCCTGCCCGGTGCCACGCCTCTCCGTACTCGTTCCCGCCACGAAGGATGGCAAGCGCCCAGATGCCGCCCCATTCAACCCATGCCGCCAGGTCGCTGCGGAAGTGGGGCATGGAGGGAATGGCAAATCCACCATACCCAGTCAGGATCGTCGGCCGGGGGACCGCCGTGGATTCTTTCGGCGAGACCACAAAGAGTGGAATTTCGGTGCCGTCCGTGGACCGGAACCATTCCCGCTCCACCTGCACCGCCCCCGCGAGGTCGGTCGACGCGCCGAAGAGGCGGTCCACGGTCCCGTCCGGTGCGACCGCATAGATGGAGGAAGGTACGGTGAAGGAGTCAAAGGCAATCGCGGCACCCGGCTTGGCGTCATCCGCCGACAGGTTCGCGACGGAGCCGAGACCGGGAAGGGCCACGCGGATGCGTCGGGCCCTGTCGTCCCACTCCAGCGCGGAGGCAGCATCCTCCAGGTAATGAAGGAGCAGGCCATTGCCCGCCACGGCAACGTCCGACAGCGTGCGCTTCGGGTCCTCCGGCACCCGTTCCTCCCAATCGCCCGGTTCCAGGGAGACGAGATCAGGTGACGAGGGCCAGGAGTGGTGCAGCACCCGCCAGTTAGGGGCGTTCCAGTTGGAATAGAGATAGATCCCTTCCTGCGCCGCGTCGGCATAGAACTGGGCCTCCACCCCTCCCGCCCAGCGCACCCGCCGCTCCGGCGCATCAGCACGGGCCAGAAACACCTCACTGGAGGTCCAGAGGAAGGTCACCGTCACGACCAGGAACAGCCCGTCGGGACTCAATTGGGGGACAAAGTGGCAGCGGCGGTCGTAGCCCTCTCCCATGAGGTCCGGATCGACCGTGTGGGGGTCGCCGATGCGATGGTGGAATAGATGCTGGTGATAGTTGGGATCGTCGGTGTGCGCCTCCCCCGGGAGGGGGTAGCGGCCGTAGAAGAATCCCCGCTCCTCCCGCTCCCAGGCTACCGCCGAATAACGGGTTCCCGGGATAGCTTCGGACAGCTTTCGGCCTTGCTCCATATCACGAATGAAGAGGGTGCTCTTCTCGTCACCGGACCGGGAAATACCATACGCCACATAACGCCCCGATGGGGACGGGGCCCACCAGTCGAGCGCCGACAGTCCGTCCGCTCCCTCGTCGAGCGGATCCACGACCAGCTCGGTTTCGCCCCCAGCCCGCGGTGACCGGATCAGCCTTGGCTGCGGGCGTTCGCCGTCACTGGCCAGCACATAGAGGTACGGCCCAACGATGCGAGGTTCGCGGTATGTGGGAATGCGGGCCCACTTGAGCCACGCCTCTTTCCAGTTGTCATGCGCCTGTCCATCAAGAAACTGCCGGGTCAAGCGGTTCTCGGCATTCTCAAACGCGCGCGTCGCCGCGGATGAGCCTTCTTCGAGCCAACGGTACTCGTCGACCAGTTCCACCCCATGCAGCACGTCCGTCACCGGTTCCCGCCGGATGTGCCCGGATCCCTGTTCCTGTTCCATGCCACCCTCCTAAATTTATCGACAACTCAACGGAAATTGTTGTTCACTTTTCCAGGAATCCGTGTACAATAGTGACGGAAGACAAAGACGATGCGAGGAGGTGATAACCGATGACGATGCGCGAATGCCCCAGTTGCCACCGCACCATCAATGTCGGCTGGTCGGTCATGGCCCAGTCTCGCAGTGCCGGCAGCTTGTGTGCCGTATGCTCGGGCCGAATCCAGATGGACCGTCTTACCGCTTACCGCACGCCCGTCCGGCCCTATTAAGGCAGACGGGCGTCACCGGCTCCACAGGGCCCGGGCGAAGAAGAAGAGGTTCGCCGGGCGTTCGGCCAGCCTCCGGGTGAAGTACGCATACCAGTCCGTGCCGTAGGGGATGTAAACTCGGGTCCGATACCCCTCCTGGGCGAGCTCCCGGAGGCCCGCCAGGTTGATGCCATACAGCATCTGAAACTCAAACCGGTCACGCGCCACGCCGTGCGCACGGATAAACCGCAGCACCCTCCCTATCATCCGCTCATCATGCGTCGCAATGGCCGTATAATGCCCGGCTGACAGCGCCATTTCCACCAGCTTGACGTAGTTGTCGTCCACGTCGGCCTTGGCGGGAAACGCCACGTCATGCGGCTCCATATAAGCACCCTTGACGATGCGGAAGTTGCGCGGCTGGTCTGCAAACCGCTGCAGATCCTGCGCCGAGCGGTGGAGATAGGCCTGCAGCACAGTCCCCACATGCCCGGGGAAGGCCTTCCAGAGGCTGTCGAAAATGTCGAGGGTCACGTCGGTGTGGTGGGAATCCTCCATGTCGATGCGCACGAAATTGTCCCGCCGCGCAGCTTCCTCTACCAGTCCGCGTGTCTCCTCGGTTCCGAGCCCCCGGTCAATGTCGAGGCCCATCATCGTCAGCTTCAGGGAAACGTTGGCATCAAGCTTCTCCTCGGCGATGCGCCCTTGCAGGTCCATGTAGGCGGCCGCGGCGGCCCGCGCCTCCTCCACATCCCGAACGCTCTCACCCAAGTGGTCGAGCGTGGCGGCAATACCCTCTTGATTCATGGCCCGTGTGGCCTCGACGGCATCGTCCAGGGTCTCTCCTGCCACGAATCGACGTGCGCCCATCTGGAACCCGTAGCGCTTGACTGTCTCGGAGACCAGGCGGTTGTCCGCCACACTCAGGATGACTTGACGAAACATCGCGTCCTCTTCCCCGCCGCGTCTTGGGACCCGCGGCCGTCATCTCACAGTCCGCATTCCATTGTCGGAATCCGCTTAAAAGAAATCAATCCGTTCCAGGGTGAGGCCCCAGGGGGGGGCCAGCTCCCCGGTCTTGAAGCCGGGCGCGGCCGCCAGTCCTGCGCAGACGAGTCCCGGCCGCCGCCCGCCCACGTCTGCCACCAGCGCTCCCACCATCAGCCGCACCATGTGATACAGAAACCCAGTCCCGGTCACATGGAACACGAATAGGGCTCCCTCGGCATGCCATCTCACGGCCAGGATCCGGCGCACGGTGGTGCGGGCGCTGGACCCCTCCCCCCGAAAAGCGTAAAAGTCGTGCGTGCCTAGAAACTGCTGGGACAGGGAGTCCAGAGCCGGCAGCGACAAAGGTTCGAAAACAGCCCAGCTGTGGGAGGTGACGAACAGATCGTCACTGCCGCCGGGGGCGATGCGATACGAATACGTTTTGGCCCCGGCACGGCGGATGTCAAACGCATCAGGCACCAGGGCCGCATCCCGCACCCGCACATCCATCGGCAGCCGGGCGTTCAGGGCTGCCTTGAGACGGCCGGGCGGCACCCGGCAGGCCTCAGGACTCCAGAGCGCCACCTGCCCTTGGGCGTGCACGCCGGCGTCCGTGCGGCTCGCACCGATGATGGGGGCCGCGCGACCGGTCAGCTGGTGCAGAGCGTCTTCCACCACGCCTTCGACGGTCCGCTTCCCGGTTTGGCGCTGGAAGCCGTGAAACGCTCCGCCGTCGTACGCGAGAACCAGCTTGTACGCCATGCACGCTCCGACCAAAAAGAGACCCCGGCCGAAGCCGGGGTGTTTCAGACCAGCTCGATGATGGCCATCGGCGCGCCGTCGCCCTGACGCGGACCGGTCCGCATGATGCGGGTGTAGCCGCCGGGTCGGTCTGAGTAGCGTGGCCCGATGGTGTCAAAGAGCTTCTTCAAGACGCTTTCGTCCAGCAGGTATGACGCTGCCTGGCGACGCGCGTGAAGGTCACCCCGCTTGGCAAGCGTGATCATCCGCTCGGTATAGATCCGGGCCTCCTTGGCCCGGGTCACCGTCGTGGTGACGCGCTCATGCATCAGGATCGAGGTCACCAGGTTTCGCAAGAGCGCCCGCCGCTGGTCATGTGGACGGGAGAGTTTCCGCACGGTCGCCACAGCTCCTTCATCAGAATCGGAACCATCATGGAGTCTGGCCGCTAGTCCTCCGAGGGGCGGAGCGAGAGGCCAAGCGCGGCCAGCTTCTCCTTTACCTCTTCCAGCGACTTCTTGCCGAGGTTGCGGACCTTCATCATGTCCTCGTCGGTCTTGTTGGTGAGCTCACCCACCGTGTTGATACCGGCGCGCTTCAGACAGTTGAAGGAGCGCACGGAGAGGTCCAGTTCCTCGATGGGCATCTCGAGCAGCCGATCCCGCTTGTCCTCTTCGCGGTCGACGCCAATCTCGACGGTCTGGGAGGCGTCAGACAGGTCTACAAACAGGCGCAGGTGATCCGCCAGGATCTTGCCACCCATCGACACGGCCTCTTCCGGCGACAGGGTGCCGTCGGTGGTCACTTCCAGCGTCAGTCGGTCGTAGTCTGTGATGTTGCCGACCCGTGTGTTTTCTACCCGCCAGTTAACTCGCCGCACGGGGCTGAAGATGGAGTCAATCGGGATCACTCCGATGGCCGCGTCAGGCTTCTTGTTGCGGTCCGCTGACGCGTACCCCCGGCCCCGCTCGACGGTCATCTCCATGGTCAGGTGCCCGCCGTTATCCAGGTGGGCGACGATCTGCTCGGGGTCGACCACCTCGATGTCCGGGTCGCTCACGATGTCCCCGGCGTACACGACACCCGGTCCGTCTTTTGAGATCTGCACGAGGTGCGGCTCGTCAGAGTACATCCGTAGGGCCAGCTGCTTGACGTTGATGATGATCTCGGTGGTGTCCTCCACCACGCCCGGAATCACGGAAAACTCATGCAGGACCCCTTCAATCCGCACGGTGGTGACCGCACTCCCAGGCAGCGAGGACAGCAACACCCGCCGGAGCGAATTGCCCAGCGTGATGCCGTATCCCCGTTCCAGAGGCTCTACTGCAAACACGCCGAAATTGGCTTCCTTGCCATCGTCGATCCGGTGGATCTCCGGCCGCTGCTTCTCGATCTCGGTCATGGCCTGCCCCGGCTGGGGCGCGCCCCCCTTTCTGTCACTGCCCTAACGGGAGTAGAGCTCGACCACCAACTGGTCCTGGACCGGCACGTCAATCTCCTCACGGTTGGGGAGGCGAAGCACGGTTCCCTTCAGGTTGGGCAGGTCGACTTCGAGCCAGGCTGGCACGCCCCGTCCGGTCTCTTCCCGGGTAACGGCAAAGTGCGCCTTATTGCGGGAGCTCTCCCGCACTTCAATCACGTCGCCCACGCGGGTCGAGTAGGAGGGGATGTCCACCTTCCTGCCATTGACCAGAAAGTGGCCATGGCGGACAAGCTGGCGCGCCTCCGCGCGAGAGCTGGCCAGTCCCAGGCGGTATACCACGTTGTCAAGCCGCCGCTCCAGAAGCTGGGCCAGCGCCGTACCGGTGACACCCTTCTGGCGCTCCGCCTTCTCGAAGTAGCGGCGGAACTGGGCCTCCATAACTCCGTACGTCCGGCGCATCTTCTGCTTCTCTCGCAGCTGCACACCGTACTCGGACAGTTTGCGGCGTCCCTGGCCATGCTGGCCCGGCGGGAACGGCCGGCGCGTGACCGGGCACTTTTCCGTAAAGCATTTGTCGCCTTTCAAGTAAAGCTTGGTGCCCTCCCGGCGACAGAGACGGCAGACTGGTCCCGTGTATCGGGCCATGGGTCCCTCCTCGTCCTTCAGTAAAAATTGGAGCCGATCAAAACTGGTGAACGCTACACGCGGCGACGCTTGGGCGGCCGGCACCCGTTGTGGGGGATGGGCGTCACGTCCTTGATGAGACTCACCTCGAGGCCCGCGGCCTGCAGTGAACGGATGGCCGCTTCCCGGCCCGCTCCCGGTCCCTTCACGAACACTTCCACTTCCCGGACGCCGTACTCCATGGCCCCGCGTGCCGCTGACTCCGCCGCCATCTGGGCGGCGTAGGGCGTGCTCTTCCGTGATCCCTTGAATCCGGCCTGTCCGGATGAGGCCCACGAAAGGGCGTTTCCCTGGGGATCCGAAATGGTGACAATGGTGTTATTGAACGTCGAACGGATATGCGCGATGCCGCGTTCGATATGGCGGCGGTCACGCCGCTTGGGCCTCGCAGTCCGGCGCGCTGGCATTCAATCCTCCCCTTCTGCTGTGGAACCTGTTGTCAACGCTTCCGACGTACCCCGACGGTCCGCTTCGGGCCCTTCCGGGTCCTGGCGTTGGTCTTGGTGCGCTGCCCATGGACCGGCAGCCCATGACGGTGACGGAAACCGCGATAGGTGCCGATGTCCACCAGGCGCTTGACGTTGAGCTGCACCTCGCGCCGGAGGTCCCCCTCCACCCGGTAGTTCTGATCGATGACCTCGCGGATGCGGTTCACCTGATCCTCGGTCAGCTCCCGGACCCGGGTAGCCGGGTCGATGCCGGCCGTCTCCAGGATCCGCCGGGACAGCGACCAGCCAATGCCGTAGATGTACGGCAGAGCCGCGTCAATCCGCTTATCACGCGGAAGGTCAACCCCTGCGATTCGTGCCATCCGGTTACTCCCTCGCCCTCAGTTGAAAGATCGCTTAGCCTTGAGCCTGCTTGTGCTTCGGGTTTTCACAGATCACCATCACGCGGCCATGCCGCTTGATGACCTTGCACTTCTCGCACATGGGCTTGACCGATGCGCGCACCTTCACGGTCTCGCTCCTTTCTGCCTACCGGAACCGGTAGGTGATGCGGCCACGCGTCAGGTCGTAGGGAGACAGCTGCACCGTCACCCGGTCGCCCGGCAGCACCCGGATAAAGTTCATCCGGATCTTGCCGGAGACGTGCGCCAGAACGTGGTGACCATTGGTCAATTCGACGCGAAACATGGCGTTGGGAAGCGTTTCGAGGACGGTTCCCTCTACTTCAATGGCATCATCCTTGGCCATGCGCTGCTCCCCCTTTCCGACATCGGACGCGTCCGCGCCGATTAGAATTCCTGCATCCCGTCGATGCTCTATAACGACGAGCATGAGAGCCCTCGAGAGATTTCTCCCCGAGCGCTCTACCCATTCGTCTATTGTACCTCATGGATAGGCTCCTCGGAAAGTCGCGTCAACACTTCCACGCCTTCCTCGCCGACAAAAATGGTGTGCTCAAAGTGGCAGGCCCGGCTGCCGTCCTTCGTTACCGCGGTCCAGCCGTCGGGCAGGACCCGGACCGCATAGTTACCCTCGGCCACCATGGGCTCGATGGCAATCGCCATCCCCGGGCGGATGCGGGGGCCGAGGCCACGGGTGCCGTAATTCGGCACCTGCGGATCCTCGTGCATCGAGCGTCCCACGCCATGTCCGACAAAGTCACGAATCACCGAGAAGCCGGCTCGCTCCACCACTTCCTGCACGGCCGCGCCGATGTCACCCACATGCCCGCCGATGGTGACGGCGGCGATCCCTGCCTCCAACGACGCCGCTGTGATCGACAGGAGGCGGGCGGCCGTCTCATTGGGCGGCGTGCCGACAAACACGGATAACGCGGCGTCGCCGACGAAGCCGGCAACCCGCGCCCCCAGATCCAGACTGACCAGATCGCCGGGGCGAAGCTTGCGTGTTCCCGGGATCCCGTGCACCACCTGCTCGTTCACCGAAACACAGACCGTACCCGGGTAAGGCGGCTGGCCCTGGTAGGCTTGATAGCCCTTGAAGACGGGCAGCGCGCCGCGCTTTCGAATCTCCGCCTCCGCCAGGCGGTCAAGCTCAAGGGTGGCCAGTCCCGGCACGACGGCTTGTCGTAGGATGTCCAGCACCTCGGCCACCACCTGGCCGGCAGCCCGCATGTGCGCCCGCTCCTGTTCAGACTTGAGCTCAATCATCCAGCACCTCTCGGATGCGCCGCGTGACGTCTTCCACGGAACCATCGCCGGACACGGACGCCAGCAGTCCGCGCGTGCGGTAAAAGTCAACGAGCGGAGCCGTCTCGTCGCGGTATACCTGCAGCCGGATGGCGACCGTCTCTTCGCGGTCATCCGGACGCTGCACCAGCTCCGCTCCGCAGCGATCACAGATGCCTTCCCGGACCGGCGGACTGAACTCTACATGGTACGTGGCCTGGCAGGCTGGACAGAGCCGGCGGCCGGTCAGACGCCGCAGCAGCAGCTCTTCCGGCACATCGACCACCACAGCTCGATCCAGCGACTGCTCACGCTCGGCCAGCATGCACTGCAGCGACTCACCCTGGGTGACATTCCGGGGATAGCCGTCCAGCACAAAGCCCGGTGCGGCATCGTTCCGATCGATGCGGTCAGCCACCATCCGGCTCGTCACGTCGTCCGGTACGAGGATGCCGACGTCCATATACCCCTTGGCTTCCAACCCCAGCGCCGTCCCCTGGCGGAGGTTATACCGAAAGAGATCGCCGGTCGACACGTGCGGCACCCCATAGTGGGCGGCGAGAATGTCGGCCTGCGTTCCCTTGCCGGCACCCGGCGGTCCTAACAACACTAAGCGCATGCCTTCACCTCATGAACCCCTGATAGTTCCGCATCAGCAGGTGCGACTGCATCTGCTTCAACGCGTCGAGGGCCACGCCGACGATGATGAGAAGCGACGTGCCGCCGAAGTACAGCGACTGAATGTGCGTCGCCATGACCACGAAACTCGGCATGACCGAGACCAGCCCCAGGAAAAGGGCCCCGACCCAGGTCAGCCGGTAGCTGATGCGGGCCAGGAAATCGGCGGTGGCCTTCCCCGGCCGGATGCCGGGAATGAATCCCCCCGCCTTTTTCAGGTTGTCAGCCACGTCATCCGGCTTGAACACCACCTGGGTGTAGAAGAACGTAAACACCACCACCAGCAGGAACTCCACCACGATGTACGGCCAGGATACGAAACCGAAGTGGTTGGTGAGCCACGTCTGCCAGTTATGGTTCACGAACTGCGCCACCGTGTAAGGCAGCAGCAAGAGCGAGATGGCGAAGATGACCGGAATCACGCCGGCCTGGTTGACGCGCATCGGAAGGTGGGTCGTGCCCCCCTGGTACATCCGGCGGCCCACCACCCGCTTCGGGTACTGGATCGCCACCCGGCGGTAGCCCTCGTTCATATACACCACCGCCGCCAGGATAATGAGCGACACGATAAGGAATATGACGATCGTGGCCACGCTGGCGGCGCCTGCCGCCAGGTACTGCCCAACCTGGTTCGCCATGAACGGAATACGGGAGATGATCCCGAAGAAGACGAGCAGGGAGATGCCGTTGCCCACGCCCTTCTCCGTGATCTGCTCTCCGATCCACATCAGCAGCACCGTGCCCGCAGTGAGGAGGAGAGTGGTCAGTAATATTGACGCGATGCCGCTGTGGACGAACGCCGGCGCGCCCTGGTAGGAGTACCGGGACAGGTAGTAAGACACGCCGCCCGACTGCAAGAGGCCCAGGATCAGGGTGCCCCAGCGGGTGTAGGTCTGGATGTGGCGATAGCCCTCCTCACCCTCCTTGGACCATTCCTCCACCTTTGGAATCACAACCGTCATCAACTGCATGATGATGGAGGCGTTGATGTACGGAATAATGCTCATGGCAAACAGCGACAGCGTGGCTGTCGCACCGCCCGAGAACAGGTTCAATAGCGCAAAGATGGTCGTTCCCGAGTTGAACAGTGATTGGATGACCGCCGTGTTGACGCCCGGCAGCGGGATGTTGGCCCCGAGTCGGAATACGACCAGCGCGGCCAACGTGTACAGCAGACGGCGTCCCAGCTGGCTCTGGCGGAACGCCGCCATCATGCTGGCGGTCTGGGCCGCCCGGGTCGCCATCAGACGACCTCGGTCTTTCCGGACGCCGCCTCAATCTTCTCCACCGCTGTCTTGGAGAATGCCTGCACCTTTACCGTGAGAGGACGGTCGAGTTCACCCTCGCCCAGAATCTTCACCGGGCGCTTGCGCCGTACGAGGCGCGTCTCGCGCAGCAGATCCACGGTCACCTCGGTGCCGGCGGGGAAGACGTTCAGCTGGCCGACGTTCACGACTTCGTACTCCACCCGGAACGGGTTAGTGAAGCCCCGCTTGGGAAGACGCCGAGTGAGCGGCATCTGTCCGCCCTCAAACCCGGGACGGACACCCCCGCCGCTTCGCGCCTTCTGGCCTTTCTGACCGCGGCCTGAGGTCTTCCCGAGTCCGGATCCCTTGCCACGGCCGACACGCGTCTTCTTCTGGCGGGCGCCGGGGTTCGGCTTCAAATCATGAAGTCTCACGACGAGCTCTCTCCTTCTTCCGCGCCTTCCGCCGCCTTTACCCTCGTGCGGCGAGGTTTGGATTTTGCTTCCGCCTCTAGCGCCTCACTGTTGTCGGCCGCCTGCGCTTCCCCGGCGTCCGCCGACAAAGTCTTGCTGCGGCTGTGTGTCCCCGCCGGCTGCTCGGCCGGAGCCTCCTCCGGAGACGTCTCCGTCTCCGGTTCGGGTGACGCCGCAGCGGGGCCAGCCGGCACAGCCAGCACGCTGAATTCGGCGGGACGCGGCGCGGGCTCGGACCTTGCGGTCGCTTCCTCTACGCGGACCAGATGGCGCACCTTATTCAACATGCCGCGGATGGCCGGTGTGTCGTCCTTCTCGACGGTCCGCCACATCTTGCCGAGCCCCAGCGCCCGCAAGGTGATGCTCTGATCCTTCTTGTAGCCGATCGCGCTCTTCACCTGTGTAACTCTAAGGCGTGCGGCCATAACGTCCTCCGAGTTCAGCCACCGTCTTGCCGCGCAGCCGCGCGACGTGCTCGGGGCTCTTCAAGGATTTCAATGCTTCCATCGTCGCCTGCACCACGTTGTTGGGATTCGAGGTGCCGAGGGACTTGGACACGATGTCGCGAATGCCCGCCATCTCCGCCACGGCCCGCACCGCGCCGCCCGCGATGACGCCGGTTCCT
>JBMFXK010000035.1:0-11892 GCA_049964315.1 Clostridia bacterium
ATGGCCTGCCGCACACTCGGCCCGGAGCGCGCCGGGATTTTGGGGTAGGAGCCAAGGACCGTGGTCTTCATCAAAGCCTCCACTGCCTCTTGACCCGGCCGGCGAGGGACGAAAAAGCCCCCAGCCATAGAGGGGCGGGGGTGACCGCAACCCCCTTATCTTGAAAGATGCCGGGCATCTTTCCGGAGTTGGCACCTTGGGTCGCCCCAGGTTGCCGGGCGTCATCGGGCCGAGTCCCTCAGCCGCTCTGGATAAGAGGCGTAACCGTTATGCGCCCGCACGGGGCGCTAGCGCGACGGTACCATATGAAGCGCTGGGCGACAATAGAGGGGAAATGCGTCAGCCGGACCCGGTCAGTGGACGAAGCGCCATCAGTCAAACGGCGTGAAGACATGCACCGCACCGACTTCTTCCGTACCCGAGCTCAGCGTATCCAGGCGTCCCCTGCCCTGGCCACCACGATAGGCTGGAAGGTGAACACCAGAAAGCCGCGCGGGGGCCGGCCAGCACCGGGCCGGAATTCGCGCAGGCCGCGGGGCTGAAGCGCCGGAGCTCGTTCCGCAAGTCGGGAACCCTCTGGCGCGGTCAAAGTTTCCGACCGACGCACAGCGGGGAGTCATCCACGGACTTGAGGCGGGATCGCCGACAGCAGCATTAGGACAGCCCCGACCGGCGTTGGCAGCATGATGACAAACGGCCAGGAACTGGTCCGAGAGAGGCCCCGAGGCGTCCTGTCTGATGTCACCCGTAGCACGAACCCCGATATCTGGTCCCTGGTCGTCGCCCGGATAGCCCAGAGATGCGCGAGCGGCCGGGATGTGGTGTGCGTTCCCCAGCCGCCGGTCATCCGCGTGATGCGGCCCGATGGCTGAAGGTGGCGTCGAGATTGAATGACGGAAAGAGCAACGAGCCCGCGACGCCAAGAGTCGAACGGGGCTCGGAATCTCAAGCCCATCGGTGATCGTCTGGCCGTTCGCCATGGTGAGGCTGATGCGGATAGGCGGCGGACGCGTATCCCGCGGCCAGGGACGCACCCAGCCCACGCCCACCATGGCAGGAACCGGCGATGAGACGCCCCGCGTGTCGGGAAAGTAGCAGCCCGAATGGACTCGCGCCGAAGTCACCAGGCGAAGACCGCGAGTGCGGCCGCACCGACGATGACGGCGACGCGCAGGAGCCAGCGTCGTAACCATGCCGGCGGTGGGACTGGTGTTTCCACTCATGAGCTATGCGGGGGCCCGAGACACGGCACGCTTGATCGATGACGCCGGATCAGGGTTGAAACAGCGTTCCAATCTGCTCCAGCGTGGCATTGCCTCCGCTCACCACGGCCAGGATGCGCGCTCCCGCAAGCTCGTCACGGAGCTTGGCCGCGGCCGCTAGAGCCGCTGCTCCCGCCATCTCTGCCACAACGTGGGCCGTCTCCAGGGTAATCCGCATGGCCTCATGCATCTCCTGGTCAGACACGAGCACGATGTCGTCCACGAAACGCTGCGCCATCGCGAGCGGCAGCGCGAAGGCCGTCCGGGTGGCGAGACCCTCGGCGGCTGTCGTCATCGTCTCGGTGGACTCGAGCCGCCCGGATCCGAACGAGCGCGCGAACGCCGGAGCCCCCTCCGCCTGCACACCGACCACGCGGATGTGGGGATTGATCGACTTGGCGACCAGGCCGGCGGCCGAGACGCCGCTGCCTCCGCCCACGGGGACGATGACGACGTCCAGATCGGGGATGGTTTCCAGCGCTTCCAGGTACAGGGTCCCCACGCCCGCTATGAGGAGCGGCTCGTTCATGGAGTGCACGTAGCGGCCACGATTGGCGGCCGCCGCCTCTTCGCACGCCTCGCGCGCCTCGTCGAAGTCGCGCCCGACCAGGACCACTTCGGCACCCAGCGCCTGCATCGACTCCACCTTGAGCGGGTTGGCCCGGGCCGGGGCGTAGATGACGGCCGGACGGCCGAAGGCATGCGCCGCGTATGCGACCGACTGGCCGTGGTTGCCGGTGGAGGCCGCGTAGACCGTCTTGTCCGCCAGCGCCTCCCCTTCGGCCGCCATCAGGTTGATGCCGCCGCGGACTTTGAACGCCCCGATGGGTTGGAGATTCTCGAGCTTCAGATGGATGTCCAGCCCGACCCGGCGCCGCAGGGCACCCGGCGCGACAGCGGGGGTGGGGACGAGATAGGGGGCAATACGCTGGCGGGCGCGAAACACATCAGCGAGCGTCGGGAACGGGCCGTCCCACATGGTGTCACCTCTGTGGTTGAGCCTATCACACGCCCGCGGTCCACCCGCGCTCTGACATCGCCACCGGTTCACGTTGTCGAGCGGCGTTTTCCACGCCTTCCGTACCGGCGCCGAAGAACGTGGCAGGGACTGCACGCCACAGCGCTGCCGCCCGGTCCATGGCGTACGCGCCCAAAAGCAGCACCACGTCACCCGGACGGACATCGGCCTTGATGTGGCGCATGGCCTCCGCGGCCGCGGGGGCAAATTGGTACGGAACCTTCCCGACCCGCAAGGTTTCATGGTAGACCGCGGCTTCCTCGGGGAGCACCCGGTCCGCCTCGCCGGCGAGATCGGCGGCGTTCGTCAGCCAGACCCGGGTGGCAGCGTCCGCCGCTTCCGCGAGCGCTTCGGCGTTCAGGCGGTTGACCTGGACCCCGCGGTTCCCCCGCACCGCATACAGCACGTGCAGCGATTGCCCTGGGTGCACCAGCGGGCGTACGGCGGCCACCGCGGCTCGCAGGTTGCTCGGATTGTGGGCACAGTCATCAATCACGAGGACCGGGTCGGGCCCCTCGATGATCTGCAGCCGCCGCCATAGGCCGGGGTAACGGCAGACGGCCTCCCACGCTTCGGCGGCCGGCACTGCGAGCGCGTGTGCGGCGGCCATGACCGCCAGAACATTCACCAGGCGGTGGGCACCGAGGCCGGGCAGGGGAGCTGACCTCTGGAAACCAGGCGCCGTCACGACCGCATCCGGACCGCTCCACCAGCCCCGGACCAGACTGGCCGGCGACGTTCCATACCAGATCATGGGACTGCGGGTGCCAAGCGCCATGTAGTCTGATGCCGGGTCATCCGCATTCAGGATGGCGATGGATGACGGGCCCAGCTGCTCGAACAGGCGGCGTTTGGCTTGAGCGTACGCCCGCAGGTCGGGGTGATAGTCCAGATGATCCGCGGCCAGGTTGGTGAATATGGCGGCCCGGAAATGGGTTCCGTCGGTGCGCCGCTGGTCCAGGCCGTGGCTCGACACTTCCATTACCGCATGGGTGAGACCGCTGGCTTCCATCTCGGCGAGGTAGCGGGCCAGGTCGTACGCGTCCGGCGTGGTGAGAGCGCCGGGCTCGTCGCGGCGTCCCGTGCAGACACGGACCGTGCCAATGAGGCCGGCCGGACGGCCGGTCTGGTTAAGTACCCAATGCAGGAGCGCGGCCACCGACGACTTGCCATTGGTGCCGGTCACCCCAATCACCTGAAGCGTCCGGCTGGGCTGTCCGAATTCCAGGGCGGACAGCCGCGCATAGGCTCGACGCACGTCTGCTACGACACGCAGCCGGGACGCAGGCACCAGGTCATGGATGGAGGGCGCCAGGCCGTGGTCGACCAGCACCAGGGCGGCGCCTGCCTGCAGCGCCCGTGCCACCGCGTTCCTTGTGCGCTGCCGTCCCATGGCACAGAACACAGGCCCGGAGGGGGCCGCGGCGGCCGTGGCCACGCCGTCTTTCCAGACACACACCCGCACGGCGTCGCCTCCGGGATATGGCTATGGGCGCGGCGTCCGGGGTGGCACTCCCGGCAGGGTGGGGGTTGCTGGAATCGCGACTCCCATCGCCGGTCCGGGTCAGGTGCTGACGCACCCAGGTATCCGAAGGCCCCGAAGTATCAGGACGCTCAAAGGAACCTTTTGGGATCCTGGGCGGGCGTGTTCAATATCTGGCACGGCACGGGCAGACCGTCCGGTAGAGTAGTCGAGGGGGTCGCCATGCTGGACGTGGATCTGGTGAGATGGCGTCGTGCGCTGCACGAGATTCCGGAGCCGGGCTTTGCCGAGGTCGAGACATCCGCCTATCTGCGCGGCGTGCTCCGGCGCATGGGCCTGGACGTGGAGCCGCGCGCGGGGACGGGACTCATGGCGGAGATCGCGGGTCGGGGGCGTGGAGCGCGTGTGGCGCTCCGCGCCGACATGGATGGCCTTCCCCTGCAGGAAGAAACGGGCGAAGCATTTTCGTCCCGCCACGCCGGCATGATGCATGCCTGCGGGCACGACATCCACATGGCCATCCTGCTCGGTGCCGCCAGGAATCTGCTCGCCCGCCGCGACTTTCCCGGTCGGATCCGTCTCCTGTTCCAGCCCTCCGGAGAAAAGCTCCCGGGGGGTGCCCGCGCCCTGATTGCCGAGGGGGTCCTGCAGGGCGTGGACGGGGTAATCGGGCTCCACGTTCGCGCACGCGATCCTGTGGGCGTCGTCGGCATGCGCGCCGGCGCGGTAATGGCCAACGCAGACTCCTTCGAAATCAGCGTCGATGGCCGCGGAGGCCACGAGTCCGAGCCTGAACCGGCCCGCGACGCCGTGCTCATCGGGAGCCAGATCGTGGTGAATCTCCAGCAGATCGTGAGCCGCCGAATTGCCCCGCTCTCCCCGGTGGTGGTGTCGGTGGGATCCTTTCAAGCCGGCAGCGCGCCCAACATCATGGCCGAGTCGGCCCGGCTGAGCGGAACGGTGCGGACCTTCTCCGCGCGTCTGCAAGACCTGGTCGCGCAGGAAATTACGAAGACGGCCGCCGCCACCGCGGCCATGCACGGAGCGGTGGCTGAGGTGGCCTACCATCGGGGGGTGCCCGCGGTCATCAACGACGCCCCTGTCCTCGCAGCGTGGCGCCAGGCCCTGGACGGTGTGGTCCGGGTCATGGACACGCGGCCCTCCATGGCCGGAGAGGATTTCGCGTACTACCTGAACGAAGTGCCCGGTGCCTTCATCTTTCTGGGCGGCCGCCCCGACGGCGGCGTGCACCCCCACCACTCGCCCCACTTTCGGGTCAGCGAGGCCTGTCTCCCGTTTGGGGTGGAGGTGATGACGCGGGGTGCGCGGGCGCTCCTCGAGCATCCCGACGTCCTGCGGCGCGCACGCTGGCGCGAGGGACCGGTGTAACCCAGTCCGGCATGTCGCGAGAAATCGGCAAGCGGCGGTCGATGAGATCGATCGGTGTCGGCTTGCGCAGCCGGCGGCCGTGCCCTGGCTGCCCCTTACCCCTGCACGTCCAGAGGCTCCCCGTGGGCCGGCAGAATCCAGCCGCGGAACCCTGACAGCAGGCCGGCGGCGCTCGTGCGCATGAGATTGGCGTTCCAGGCCAGCATGGCCGGCGATGGCCCCGCCGCGCTGCCGCGCGTTGTGATGGCGTCCCCCACCAAGAGGAAGCCGGGTCCCCGGTAGGCGAGATGTCCCGGTGTATGACCGGGGCTTGCGACCGCCGTGAGAGCCCCGACCTGGTCGCCGTCCCGGATCGGGGTCCAGCGCGTGGGCGCCGGTACGCGCACCACCGCACCGATGAGGCGTTTGATGCCGGGACGCGGTTTCTGGCCCAGAATGTAGGGGGCGTCATCGGCCGGCAGGTGGATGCGGACGTCGACCGCATCTTCGAGCGCCTTTAAGCTCCCCACGTGGTCCACGTCGTAATGAGTGATGACGATATCCGTGAGCGTCTTGCCGGCGTCGTGCAGCTCGGCCAGAATGGCCGGCCCCTTTCCCGTAAAGCCCGTGTCCACCAAGATGGCGTGAGTGGCGTCCTCAACGAGATAGGCGTAGCTGCCGCGGGTGCTGTCCAGCAGCGAGACCCTGATCTCTGCCCGCTCCACAATCTCCCGCAATGTATGCCTCCCGCCGTCACCCTACCAGAAACCGCCAATGTCCGGCGCATATTACGATGAGGGTATGGAAGTACAGGCGGGCGATCCGCTGGACACGGACCTGGCACGGCCCTGGAGAGGAGTTGGGGGATTCGGGCCGTACGCCTCTCGTATCTTCCGGTGGGATTCGGAAGCCATCACTGGGGGGCGGAAAGGGAAGTGGAAGCAGGTGCGCGGCGGTACATGGCCAACGTCGACCATCTCGATCAGAAGGACTGGCTCGGGCACGGCCACGATGACCGGTTGGCCGGCCTCGAGCGGACGTTTGCCACCGCGCTGGCGCTCTCCCGGCGCGAGGGTTTCGAATTTGTGGTGGGACCGATTCCGGCCGCCACCGGCGCTGCGGCTGTTCGCCTGAGCCCAGGTTACAGCCTGTCCCTGTTCCCGTTCGTCGACGGGCGCGCCTAGCGTCCGTATCAAGCACTGACCCCGCCAGAACGCCATAAGCCTGTGCCTCCTGGCCCGGCTCCACGGGGCCGGACCCTGACGGCTAATCCTCTGCGGTCCCCGTCGGAGTGGGAGTCGGCGGCGTCCTTCGGTGCATCCTTGGACAACCTCCTGGCGAGCCTCGAACGATCGCGGGACCAGGGCCCGTTCGGGGAATCAGCGCGAAGCCTGCTGGCGGAGCACGCGGGAACGGTGATGGCCTGGCGGCACAGGATCGAGACGCTGGCGCGGGAGCTTGAGAAGACACCGGGTGCCTCTGCCTCACCCAGGCGAGCCGAAATCGGGCAACTGGATGGAGTCGGAAGCCGGGTTTCATTTGATCGACTGGGATACCGCCATGCTGGGCCGACCGGAACGGGATCTCTGGCATCTCGACGCCGGACGTCCGGATGGATTTGCCGCGTATGTCGCGGCGGGTGGCCAGATGCCGGACCCCTCCGCGCTCGCGTAGTACCGGCTTTCCTGGACGCTCACCGACGTCTTCGGATTCGTCGAGCAGTTTCGCGGACCCCACGCAGAGGATGCGGATGCCGCCACCGCGTACAACGCTCTGCGCACCTGCCGGGCGGAACCGTCTTCTCGCCACACACGGGCATAGACTTGCGGTCGATGAGGCCTGGCGAGCGGATGTTCGCAGCGGCGAGCCGGCCTGACTCTTGGCCGTAATCGCGACTCGACTCTGGCACCGGACTCGTGCATCTGTTCCAAATCTGTTCCAAATCTGTTCCAATGGATGCACAAGGGACCCGATGGGACCAATGGGGCTGATAAAGACGGGAGGGGTCATTGTGAGCCGGTACGTGATCGGTCCCGACGTGGCCATTCACCTGGCCCGCGAGCAGGCAGTCATGCGCGGCGACCATCAGCTCCTGGCGCCGAGCCTCATCCGCTCACAGGTGCTGTCGCGTCTCTACCAGGCCGTTCGGGCCTCTGAGATGACAAGGAAAGATGCCGATCGATATCTCAGCTATCTGCGCAGCCTCCGAATCAGGCTGCTCGGGGATCGGGTGCTTCAGCGCGCCGCCTGGGAGATCGCGAGCGCCCTGAAGTGGCCGGACACCCTGACGGCTGAATACGTCGCCCTGACCCAGCTCCATGGCGACGCGTTCATCACGCTGGACAGCAATCTGGCGCAGGTGGTGAAGGAGTTGGTGGCAGTGGCACCCGTGGAAGCCCTCCTCTCCCGCTGACCACTTCCGCGCGCGTCCAGACAGCCTCGGGCACTCGGGGGGTACCGACCGATGTCTCCAGGCGCCTGGCTGACGGAGCCG
The DNA here is from genome assembly GCA_049964315.1 of Clostridia bacterium. Classification (GTDB taxonomy): domain Bacteria; phylum Bacillota; class Sulfobacillia; order Sulfobacillales; family JAIMBI01; genus JAKATP01. Next base: position 7,626 of record JBMFXK010000035.1, read on the forward strand.
GAGCCCTATACGCGTGTACGAAGGGGAGGGGCGTGATCCTGGTGACGCGGATCGTGATGACCCCGAAGGCTCCCTGCTTCTTTCACCACGCCCGTGCTGCGGGTCCGCTGGGGATGATCGCTGATGTGCCGGACGCGGAACCGGGACGCGTCCCCGGTGGAGGCGATGGACCAGCGGCTGACCTTCGCCCGAAGGTTGCGGGAAGCATGAGCCGGGTGGCCGGGCCGCTCAAGTCATGCGCGCTCAGCACCGCTGCAGGCGGACCAACCTCGTACGACGGTGAGGGATTGATGGAGGCGTCGGCTCTTTGCCCGACCATTAGCGAGGGGTGACGCGTGGCTTCTGATCTGGTGCTCACGGAGGTTGTCGCCCGCCGCTTCCTGTTGGGGAGGCAGGGCCTGTGGCCAGGACGGCGGTGGACCGGAAAGACCGGGGCGGCGGCCGCGCTGACGGAATTGGGCCGCCTCCAGCTCGACCCGGTGTCGCTCGTGGCCCGCAGCCATGACCTGGTGCTGCACAGCCGGGTGCAGAGGTACCATCCGCAGCAGCTGGCCGAACTGGTGTACGACGAACGCCGGTTCTTCGAGTACGGCGGGCACCTCGACGTGTATCCCATGGAGGAGTACCCATACTGGGATCTGCACAAGACCCGCCGCAAGGACGAGCCGCGTGTGCGCGCGTTTCTCACCGAGCACGCAGAGCTGGTGGACGAGGTGCGCCGCATCATTCGCGAGCAGGGTCCGCTCGCAGCCGGCGACATTCCCAACGACACGCGGGTCGCATCCGGCCGGGCCCGCAACGCGGCGGGGCTGGCCCTCTATAATCTCTGGCTCACCGGGGAGCTCATGACCCATCATCGAGAGGGATTTGAGCGCATCTACGATCTGGCCGGCCGCATCGCTGCCCCCCAGGAGGAGCCCCTGTCGGACGCGGCCGTGCGTGCTCATGGCGCGGTCGAGGTGCTCCGCCGCGCCGGCCTGCCCACGCTGCGCGAGTGGTCCGGGACCCTGGGCTACCTGCTCTACCAGAACCTCTCGCGAACGGAGGCCGCGGCCCTTATGAATGTCCTGATGGAAGCCGGGGTGGCCGTTCCCGTGGTGGTCGAGGGACATAAGGCGGCGCGCTTCGTCCATCGCGACTCCCTGGACGATCTGGCCGCGCTGGCCCGCGACGAGGTGCCGGCCAGCTGGAGGGCTCTGGTGGGCACAGATCGGGAGGTCACGTTCCTGTCGCCGCTGGACAACCTCCTGGCGCGGGATCGGATGGTGGACCTGTTCGGGTTCGAGGTCATCTGGGAAATTTACAAGCCGGCGGACAAGCGGCGGTGGGGCGCGTACACGATGCCGATCGTGTATCAGGACCGGCTGGTCGGGCGGATGGATCCGAAACTGGACCGGGCCTCGCGCACGCTGACCCTCCTCGGCCTATGGATCGAGGAGGACGGCCTCGCCCAGGACCCCGCGTTCCGCAGCGCACTCAGGGCGGGGCTTGACGCCTTCGTGCAGTTCCACGAGGCGCAGGATCTGGTGTTGGCACCGGGAGCGCTGGTCTAGGACGCAGGACGCGGGGCCAACTGGCCCGGCCGATCTTGCGGGATCTGGGCGGAAGTGGAGGATGTCGAGGCTGCTGTAGTGTGGTGCCCGCGTCGAGAGGGTGGAAACCGGACTGCCGGGCAGGGAGGACCGCGGTGGATCGACATCTGCGCGTCCGAGTCCTCCAAGGTGGCCGCCGCGCCGGCCCCGATCGGATGGTCTGCGGATCTGATGGCCATGCGGGACGATGACCACGGGCATGCCCGCATCGACCGGCGTGGGGAAATCTGGTTCCTCTCGGTGTACACGCCTCATGACGACGGCGAGCCGCGCCCCGGGGCGCGTGGCGCTGGCGACCCATCTGCCGGTCATGTTCACGACGTGGAGGAACCGCTGCTGGACGCTTAGCCGGGAGCTTCCCGAGCACCCGCACCTGCTGGCGGGGGCGGGCCGTCTGCCGGCGGAGATCTGCCAGCGCGCCACGGACGGGTGTCTGGGCCAGGTTGATGCCTTCGAGGATGCGGTCGACCGCTCGGACTCGCCGGGAAGGACCGGCCCCGCGTCGTCTTCCCGCTCCGCCGCACGCCGGCTTCCCATGGCGGAGCTCCGGCGTACGGCCGGCATCTGCCCGCCGTGAGAGCGGTCAGGCGACGACGCCCGACACGGACGTGTTGGTAGACGTGTACGAGAGCCCCTATCACGTCATCGACAACATCGATGCGCTGTGGGACAACCAGACAGGCCCCGTGGACCTGCGGCGCAATCAGCGCTCGATTTGGCTCAACGAGATGATGGAGCTTATTACCATCTGCGCCAGCATTTTCCTCCCCATCACCTTCATCCTCGGCTTGTTCGGCATGAACCTCAGGAGCATGCCGGAACGGGGTGTCCTCGTCGGTGAGGAGATCGCCATCGCCGTCATGCTCCTCATCGCCGCCGTCATACTGTACATGTTCCGGCGCAAGGACTGGCTCCAGCCGCGGGACGGTTACCGTCCGGCGGGCCGATGGCGGCCCGCTCAGCCGCCCGTCGCCATGAGCCAGTCACGCAGGATGCGGTTGAAGGCGTCGGGCACTTCGAGGCTGGGAAGGTGGGCGGCGCCCGGGATGATCTCGAACCGTGCCTGCGGGCACACCGCGGCGAGGTGACGCGACGCCTCGATGAGACCCGGCACGTCTTCTGACCCCACCACGACCAGAACCGGCACGGCAATGTGCTCGAGGTGGTCCATCGCGGACCATTCCCGATCCAGGCTGACGGCGCCATTGTCCGGCTGATCCGCCCGCCGGAGCAGTTCGCGGGCGCGGGCGAGATAGGCGGCATCCACGTCGTGCGCGCGGCGGCCGGGACCGATGAGCCACACCTGCTCCTCGACCTCGAGGGCGGCCGGCATGTCCTCCCGGGCCCACGCCTCTTCCCCCTTCTGGAACCACTCCACTACGTGAGGGGGGTTGGGAGCGTCGAAGCCGGGTACGCCGGAGCCCACGAGGGCCAGACGCTCCACGCGATCCGGGTGCTTGACGGCCACGTGAATGGCCTCTGCGCCCCCGAACGAACAACCCACCAGGGTGGCGCTGGGAAGCTGCAGCGCATCCATGATGCGGATGACGTCGTCGGCATAGCTGAACGGCCCCGGTACGTGAGGGGTGTCGCCAAACCCTCGCCAGTCCCAGCGAGCCACCCGATGGCGGTCAGCAAGCCAGGTCCACTGGGCATCCCATATATGGCGCTCGGACACCCCGGCATGCAGCAGCAGGATGGCGGGTCCCGACCCCGCCACCTCGACCTGAACCTCCGCGCCTCCGGCCAGCCCCACGGTGATAATCTCCACCCGGAATCCCTTCTCCTCTCTGAATAGAGCGTCCGTTCGACTTTCCCTGCGCGATCCCTTCCCGTGTGGCGGACCCGCCCGGAATGCTCACTGCGGCCCGCACGGCGACTGCAGGAGTTTGCGGCCGGCGTTTCCGAACACACCTTCGCAGGTTCAGATGCGATAATGGTGTAACGCACGGGGAAAGCCCGTACCCGGAAGGAACGGGACTCTGTGATCGAGCATGAGACGCTGATGCGCTCGAACCTGCCCGAGGAGACCGCGTGGAGCACCTGCCCGCCGGGGAGGCGCGGCTCCAGTACGGTGACCTCTTCTATCGCGGCGACACCCGCGGCAAGGATTTCTGGTCCAGGCAAACGACCGCGGCGCGTGCGCTTTCGGACCCGTTTGTGCGCATCGGCGCGTGAAGCGCGGGTAGGGCCCTGTCACGAGGGGCGGCCGTTCCGCCCTGCCCACCCGTCCGACGCGCCGGGTCTCGGCCCGCGCCTTTGCTGACCCGCTGGGCGCTTGGGACACCCAGGTGACGGATCTCGTGGATCGATGGGCTTGATGGAGTCGAGGCAGGCTAGGCAGTGGAGGCCATGCATGATGGAGGGATCGCGTGCACGTAGTCATTGACACCGATACGGCCGGCGACGACGTCGTTGCCCTGATGATGGCGCTCCTGACGCCCGGGGTGGAGGTGCATGGCATCACCATCAACTGCGGCAACGTGGACTTTGACCACCAGGTGAAGAACGCCTTAAAGACGGTGGAGGTCACCGGATGGGCCGGGCAGGTTCCAGTCTTTCCCGGAGCGCGCAGGCCGCTTCTGCGTGAGTGGGTGAGCGCAGACTACGTTCACGGCCGCGACGGGATGGGGGAGTCGTACTTTGACCCCGTGGCGCAGCGTCCCGACTCCACC
>JBMFXK010000036.1:0-11867 GCA_049964315.1 Clostridia bacterium
GCCCCCGGCGAGCGCGGTGGCCACGCCGTTTATCGGGTCGATCGCATAGTCCGTTCCGGCGACATAGGGAGTTCCTGAATAGTATGTATAGGTGACCAGCACCGCTTCCGTCGCCGTGAGCGCGCCGCCGGCGATCTGAGTTATCAACCCGGTGCGCGCGTCCACCGAATAGTCAGTGCCCTGCACATAGGTAGTGCCGGCGGGGCTGCTCGTCAGCACGACCGAGTCGTGGACGGAAACACCGTGCGGAGGGGACGCATAGCGGCGCACCCTTCGCCCAGCGGTCGCGACGGGGCAGGCATGAGCGCGTCATGGAGAGGCGCTGCAACTGAGCCCAGCCGAAGCCGTCGAGGACAATCAGGCCCCGTTTCGAGCACTGGTCAAGCCCGCCGAGCGGACTCTACACGGTGGACGGATCGCCGGTCAGGCGGCTCACGATGTTGCGGGCCAGATCCGACACACGGGCCTCGTCGGTCAAGACGTCGCTCAGACGGTGCCCTCCTCGCCGACGCCATAGTTCCAGCCGATCAGACCGGACCCCCCAGGGGCTGTCGGAGGCCTCTCAAGGTGTACCGCCCGGTCTTGACCGCGGGCACCGGAACGCCATCCGACGGTTCACGCGGGACACCGTAGCCGTCTTCCGCGCGATACATATCCTGGAACGGCACCCGGTATCTTCCGGGCAGCAGCGGAGGTGCGCTATGGAACCCGCCGATCTGGTGTCTTACCTCGTCCTCTCCTTCTTCGCACACACCGCGGCCGACGTATCCGGCAACCTGATTCCCAATCCGGACGCCGAGAAGGTGCGAATGTATAAGGACTGGCTCTCATCAGGATTCGGGGTGCTTCTGGCCTTTGGCACGGGCGTCAACCTCCTGACCGATCTGGCCATCCCGGCGCTGTGGCCGCCCGCGGGCCTTTTGATCACCGGCATTCTCATGGGCCAGGGTCTACGCTTCGGGACGGAGCTCCTGGCCAAGGTGCCTCGAGGCTCCCTGAAGTAGGACCTAGTGGCGCCGGCCCACCCGGCAGCCAAGCCGTCTCCATGCGGGCCGCCCCACCGCCACACCTGACCAGGTCTCGCGGGGCGGACGGCCCGTGTGGCGGCCGCCGTCTGAAGGTTAGGTGCGAAGGGTCGCGATAAGGCGCTGTTCGGCCAGCAGGAGGCCCAGGGCAGCGCCGATGTCCGGAACGATGATGTCCGCCTTGGCCAGGGCGTGATGCGAGAGACCCTCCGGCCCCAGCACCGCGATGGCGAGGGCGGCCGCACGAAACATCAGGGCGTCATTGCGTCCGTTCCCCACCGCGGCTACGCCCCCTTCCAGTCCGCGCACCACCGTTTCCTTGTCCTCGCCGCGGCTCACCCGCTGCAGCTCGCATCCGAGCGCGGCCTGCACGTCTCCGGCGGTGCCAAACGTGTCTCCGGTCAGTACGAGGCAGTGGTAGCGGTCGCGCACCTCGGCAAACCGAGGCCAGATCTGTGGCAGCAGCTGGCCGTCCAGGGCGAGCGTCCCGTTCATATCGAATACGACATGACGGATGCTGAGCGGCCCGCGGCCTGGAATATCGATGGACAGCATCGGCTCCTCCTCTGCCTTGCGTCTTCTGTTGGGCACGATGCCCGGAGAGTCGCCTGCGGGCACCCTGTTTGGCCCCGGCGGAACGCTCCCGCATCTTGATTCGGCCTTCGACGCCGCCGTGCAGGGGACCTTCGCCCGCGTGATGGGGTCATGCGGGCCGATCCGTATCCCTCGGTGTCCCCGTGACCTTGACTCTCGATCCGGCTTCGAGTGCTCGCCATCCCTTCCCCGGCGCATCTCGGTGTGGTCGCTCGCAAGGCCGCCTCCTCATCCAGGACCATTGGCGATTCGGCATGGCAGAATAGGGAAGAAGGGGAGGCAGGCTATGCCCATCGAGATGAGCGCCCTCGTCCGCCGTCTGGGGACGGCGGAGGGACTCCACGACCCGTACGGGCTCTACCATCAGATGCGCGAACACGCCCCCGTGTTCTGGGCCCCGTATGACCAGTACGAGGGTGGACGCTGGATTGTCACCCGTTATGACCTGGTGGATGCCATCTTGAGGGACAGCCGGGTCTGGAAGGACTCGGGGCGGATCGGCTACACGGATGGCTCGTTGTTCGGCAAGAGCATGTTGTTTCAAGACCCACCGCACCACACCAGGCTCCGCGGCCTGGTAAACCGCGCGTTCACCCCCACCATGGTGTCCCGCCTGGCGCCGCGTGTGGGCGAGATTGTCGATTTCCTGCTCGACGACCTGGCCGCAAGCGGTCCGGTCGACTTCATGACAGGCTTTGCCATGCCCCTTCCTGTCATCGTCATTGCGGAGATTCTCGGCGTGCCGCCACAGGACCGGCATCAATTTCGCGAATGGTCCCGGGTCCTCATTGCCGGCACCGACGTGCTGACAGCCAACGCGGACACCGAGAACGCCAGCATGGAGGCCACGATGCGCCTCGGGTCCTATTTCGACGGCCTCATCCGCGAGCGCCGTCAGGCACCCGGAGACGATCTGGTCAGCACGCTGGCTGCGTTGGAAGAGGATGGCGATCGTCTGTCGCACGAGGAATTGCTGGGGATGTGCGTCCTGCTGCTGGTCGCCGGGCACGAGACCACGATGAACCTCCTGGGGAACGGGCTTCACGCGCTGCTGACCCACGAGGGTGAGCTGCAGCGGCTTGGCGCGGATCCCTCGCTCATCGAATCCGCCGTCGAGGAGATGCTCCGGTACGACGCACCGGTTCAGCAGGGCACGTACCGCTACGTGGGAGAATCCATCGAGATGGCGGGGGTGCAGATGGAGCCCGGCAACACCGTGGCGGTGGTGCTTGGCGCCGCCAACCGTGACCCTGCCCAGTTTCCCGACCCGGACTGCTTCGACGTCGGACGCAGTCCCAATCGGCATCTGTCTTTTGGCCGCGGCATCCACTTCTGTCTTGGCGCGCCCGTCGCCCGGCTCGAAGCCCGGGTGGCATGGTCGCGGATCCTGGAGCGCTTCCCCCGGCTCACGTTGGCCGGAGAGGCCATCCGACGCCCCAACGCGATTTTCCGGGGCTTTGATGCATTGCCCGTCGTGTTCGCCTGACGGCGCCCGTCGGGCCGTCAAATGCGACCAATGGCCGTCTTCGCCTGCGCGCGATGCCGCTATGGTGGATGGGGAGGAGTCATCCTGTACACTGGGCTTCGTTACCATCTGCGTCTAGGCCGCCTCGCCATGCAGCGGTCGGCGGCGGTAGTTGCCGAGCGCCTGGCTCCCGCGAGCATCCGCCCCGAGGCGCTGGCAGATCCGGATCTGCACGATCGCGCGTCGTTTGCCGTCCTGGAGCCTCTGGTCGCCGGAATCTGCGGGTCGGACCTCGGTCTCCTGACTGGGCGCGCCTCCCCCTACCTCGGTCCCTTGACCTCGTTTCCGGCCGTGCTGGGGCATGAGGTGGTGGCGCGTGTGTCCGAGTCGACCGGCATCCTCGCCCGCGGCACGCGGGTTGTGGTGGACCCGTCGCTCGCGTGTCGGGCCCGCGGGCTGCCGCCCTGCGCGGCCTGCGCCGCCGGACGGGAGGATGACTGCATGAGGCGGGCTGACCCGGGCTACGGGCCGGGCCTCCTCCTGGGCTTCAACCGGACCCTGCCTGGAGGTTGGGGAAGCCGGATGTGGGCTCCCGTCTCCCAACTCTATCCAGTGCCCGATGAGGTTCCCGACGAGCGCGCGGTACTGGCCGAACCTCTTGCCATCGCAGCCGCCGGCCTTGCCACCGTGAATCTCGATGCGGCCCGGCGGGTACTCGTCATCGGTGCCGGGAGCCTCGGCCTGCTGTCTTTGTGGTGGATTGCCACCCATCACCCAGCGGAGTTGTATGTCGCGGCCCGGTATCCCCACCAGCGGGAATGGGCCGAGCGACTGGGCGCGGGGCGAGTCATCTTCTTCGGTGACACCGCGTCGCGCACCCGCCTCGGCGGGCCTCCCCTCGGCCGAGGTCCACTGGGGGCCGCTCCCTTCTTCCCTGAAGGCGCCGATGTGGTCGTCGACACCGTAGGAAGCCGCACGTCTTTTCAGACCGCCCTGACCATGACGCGTCCGGACGGGGAGATCCTCGTCCTGGGAGCTCTCCAGGCGCCGCCAGGCGATCTGACCCCACTCTGGTCACGACGTATTACGGTTCGAGGCAGCTTCGGGTATCGCGTGGGCGGAACCACACTCTTTCCAGCCGTGATGGCTGCACTCCGGGACGCGCGCACGCTCGACGGTCTCGTCACCTCAACCTGGCCGCTCGACCGGTATCCGGAGGCAATCAGGACCGCACTCGGACGAAGTGCCGGCAGCATCAAGGTGGCATTTCGGATCGCCGCCACCTGAACCGGGGCGCTAGTCTGCCTCGCGGCTGGTGAGGACGTCGACCGTTGGGCGCGTGACGAGGCCAAGCGAGCGGGCCCGGACCAGGACCGGCTCCGGCGCCCCCGTGTGGATATGTACGCGGTACAGGCCGTCGCCGCCGCTCACCACCAAAGACTCCCCCAGACTCTCCAGGGCCGCCTTGATCTCATCCCGGCTGGTGCCCGCCGACAGCAGGAATTGAACCTCCCACCCGAACGGCGCGCTCGAATCCACCTCTGGCCCCGCACCCGGTGCCACCACGGATCCCACCGCAGCCTCGGCAGTCCCATGCCCCTCCAGCCATTCCACCATTCCCGCAAACCAGTAGCACAGGCCCAGGGCAGCCGCATCCACCACGCCGTGCTCCCGCAGCACCGGCAACAGCTCGGGGCCCCGGGCTGTCGCCTCGCGCGCTCCCTCGGCCGCAGCCTTCCAGACCGCATGCTGGTCCACCTGACCTTGCGCAATGCACTGGTCGACTCTCCCGGCCGCCTCTGCAAGTGCCGTGAGGACGGTCCCTTCCACCGGGCGCGCCACCGCCTGATAGGCAAAGTCGCGGGCGCGCTGCAACGCGGCCAGGGAGGCTGGGGCATCCAGAGCCATCCCTCCGGCCACGCCAGCCGCCAGGCCCCGGAACACCTCGGCCAGGATGACACCCGAATTGCCGCGCGCGGCCACAAGGGCCTCCCGTGCCGCAGTCGCCAACACGTCGTGCGGCGAGGTGTAGGGTCCCGAATGTGAGATGGCCTGCAGCACCGCGGCGACCGTGCGGCTCATATTGGTGCCGGTGTCGCAATCTGGAATGGGAAACACGTTCAGCTGATTCAATTGGTGTTCGGCCGCCATCACCCGGAAGAGGCCTGCGGACAGCATGGCGGCCGTGTCATCACCCGACAGCCTGAGTGCAAACGGCGTCGCCATTATCCGGCACCGTTCCCGTAGCTGTGGGCCTCCGAGGATGTTGGCGTCTTTCCCACGGGCAGGGGGGCTACGGCCAACGCCACCCCACCAAACCCATCCGCCAGAACCGGCATGATGGGGCCGTCGTCCACCCTGACCACGTCGCGGGGGTGGATCCGGGACGACATCAGTTCGACCACCGAGGCCGCCGTTCCCCCGGCCCGACCGTGGTCGACCACGAGACGCAGTGGCACGGTATCCTCCAATGCCGGCAGAAGGTCACTCCACACCCACCGGATCGCCTCCTCCACATCGACATGGGTGGATTTGGGAACAAAACGCCCGCCTTCAATCTTGACCACGGACCAGGGCCGAGTGTGGGAAGCCATGGGGTCGGCGACCCGTCCGATGCGATGGAGCATCGCCAGGTTGGGTGACAGCAGGTAGGTGAATGTGCGGGGCCTGGCCCACGTGAGCCAGTTCCAGACGTCCTCCAGGCCGGCTCCATCAAGGGCCAGTTCGCCCGCGCCGAGAACCAGGGCCAGAAGACCGGAAAAGACGGTGCCGCTGTCAAAGACGAATACTTGCTGGGAGGGCTGCTGCGCACCGGCCACCCGCGCCGACTGCCACGTCGCGCTCATCTCCTGCGACAGGGTGACCGCCAGCTGAACGGTGCTCCGTTCCGCCAGGTCACGATAGGCGCCGGCCCATTTGGCCGGGCTTACCGCCGCCGTTCCTGCCAGACCCTTCTGGACTATCGCGTCGAAATAGGCCTCACGATCCATGGCAGGCCCGGTTTCCGTCTCCTGCTCGCCGACGCGCACTATGATAGGGGTGACCGGAACGTCGAGACTGCGACTCTGATGGAGCGTCATATCCGAGCTTGAATCAGTGGTGACCCCGAGCGCTCTCATTGATCCCCCCGTTTCACACGGAACCCGGCGGCGCGCCGGTGTCACACCTACCTCGCCGTGAACGCTCTGGGCGCATCCCGACGCCCCAGCCAGGCATGCCGGAGACGCCCGGCATCGTCGTGCTCGACTGCCTGTTTGGCTCGCAGCACCAGTCGGGTGATGTCAGCGGCCGAAGCCCGCCCGTGCCCGGGCACCACGGTGCCGTTAACCCCGAGAACGGTGATGGAAGGGGCGGAGCGGGTGAGATCACTCAACTCCTCAGCCTCACTGCGAAGGGCCTGGAGCCGTTCGTCGGCCGCACTCACGGCCACGCGAGCGAGCCGTTCCGCATACCAGCCCGACAAGGCTTCCACGGTCTTTAGCACGAGGTTCCCCACGTAGCCGTCGACGAGTACGACATCAAAACGTCCGGCGAGAAGGTCCTGCGGTTCCGCAAAGCCCCGGAAGTCAACGCTCTCGAGCCGGAGCCGCTCGGCCGCCTCCCGGATCCGCGGAGTTCCCTTGCCGGGCTCGCGGCCGTTCGCCAAGAGAGCCACCGTCGGCAACTCGTCTCCGAACACCACCTGATGCCAGGTCACTGCCAGATGGGCGAAGTCCACGAAGTGCCGCGCGCTCACATCGGCATTGGCACCCAGATCGGCCAGCAGCGTGCGCGGAGCCACCGGAAGCCGGCCCGCGACGACGGGTCGACGCAGGCCGGGGAGGAGTCCGAGCTCGATCACGGCCGCCGCCAGCACGGCGCCCGTGTTCCCGACGGACACCGCGGCGTCTGCACGGCCCTCCGCCAAAAGTCGCACCGTGCGCACGACAGACGCATCGGTTCGCTGACGCACGCGAAGCGCGGGGTGTGCTTCCTCTCCCACCAGTTCCGTAGCATCGACGAACGACAGCCGCGGGTCGCCATGATCGGCCAGCAGCGGCTTCAGGACATGAGACGGACCGACCAGCACAACCTCCAGGTCCTCGGCAAGCTCAAGGGCAGCCAGGACCCCGTGGACCGGCGCCTCCGGCGCGCGATCGCCGCCCATGGCGTCAACCGCCACTCGCACTACCGCCGCGGCCACCCCCTCTCGGCTCGGCCCCGCTACTGCATGGGCACCGTGGTGCGAACACGGCCCTCCAGGCGCTCGAGAATGTCCTGAAAGGTGGGACCGGTGGCCGTGATCCCGTGGTTCTTGAGGCCGATGATGGTGCGCTCGGGGTGAAGGTCCCGGTCCAGGAGATCGGACATCGCGTCACCCATCTCCACCGTGCCGCAGGGGTAGTTGACGGTTGTGGTCGCCACATCATCCACCCAGGCATGGATGTGAATGATGGCGCCAATCTCGGGATGGCGTCGGTACACGCCCCAGTGCTCGACGGCGTCCACCGAGACCCGCAGCGGGTCCGCGCCGGGTTTCACCGAGAGACGCATGGCGCGGATGGTGGGGTCGTACGTCTTCACCAGCAGGATGTCGCGGCTCACGGTGCCGATCTTGCCCTTGTCGACTCCGCTGGCCGACATCCAAAACCGTTCCTCGTCATGGCGGGCGGAGAGGTTTCCGTAGGACAGGCCGCCGATTCCGAACAGGTGCCGGAGATGGCGCATGTCATCGGGGGGAAGCACCTCGGAGACCGGAAACGGCGTCGGAAAAAGTTCCCAGCGGTCAAGCGTCCGGGAGGCCTCGCGCATGGCGTCCGTAACCGGCGTCCCATTCCAGAGCTCTTCAGGCAGGTCCTCATCGAAGACGTTGTCAATCACCAGGTGCGATTCCGCCAGTGGTGCGATTCGCTCGTATATCTCGCCGAACCACGCGCGGACATCGGCACTCGGCTCCACCGCGTAGTGTCCCAGTTCCGGGGTGGCCATCGTGACCTGTGCCCGATTCTCGCTGGTGAAGCCGCCGTACATGAGGAGATTGGAGATTGATCGGATCAGCATCGGGTAGAGGGTTTTCAAGGGAGGCATCGACTCGTCTCCCTCGACCAGCCCCACCACGAACGTCGCCTGATACTGACGCCGGTACGCCCGCGGGCGCATCGGGTCGACCCGATGGAACACGACGTCGGCCGCCGCAAGGCTGTCACTGATGCGGTGGTCGTGCGCCGTCAGCACGCGCGTGAGCCCTTCCTCCATCCATCGTTCCCATGGCGAAGGGTTCTCGCCGAACGCGAAGCCAAAGCGCATGCGCGGACCTCCTTCAATGAGATGCCTAGAGATGCCTGGGACTTCTTGGCCCTTAGACTCAGTAAATCGGGCCTGGCCGTACCCACTCCATGGTCCAACGTTCCTCCTTTGGTGGTCATCGGACCCCCTGTCGGTCCGGCAAGGGACCCTGTGCCGTAATAATCCGCCCCCCCGGTCTATCGACCCCCAAGGCCGGGACCCGATGGCCATGCCGGGGGCGGCCATCCGGCGGAAGAAACCAGGCCGGGCACGTGGTAGACGTAGACTGACGGGGTTTTGAGCCCGGAAAGGACGTGCCGATGCCAGGCGATCAGTTGTGGCCCATCCGGGCCCTCGTCCTCGCGGACTATGACGAAGAGCCGCAGGTGGAGTCGGTCATGCTGCGCGGACCCGGGCCGGGGGAAGTGCGGGTCGCCATCAGGAGTTCCGGAGTTTGCCACAGCGATCTTCATGCACTTTCCGCCACCCTTCCTCTCCCGGTGCCAATGGTGCTGGGCCACGAAGCCAGCGGTGTTGTCGTCGAAACGGGTCCGGGGGTCACCGGGGTGACCGTCGGCAGCCCAGTGGTGGTCACGTGGGTGCCCGCCTGCGGCCACTGCTTCTGGTGTGTCAGCGGACAGCCGGAACTATGCGAGGAGGCTAACCGCGGAGCAGTGCAGGGAACGGGCCGTGAAGGCACCACCCACCTCTCCCGCGGTGAGGAGGAACTCTATCCCTTTTCATGGGCCGGCACCCTGGCCGAACAGGTCGTGGTACCAGAAGCGGCCGCTGTCGCGCTTCCGGTCGATATGCCGTGGGACGAGGCGGCACTGCTCGGATGCGCCGTGCAGACTGGGGTCGGCGCGGCCTTCCACGCCCCTGTCGGCCCGGGATCATCAGTCCTGGTGGTGGGGTTGGGTGGTGTGGGCCTCAACATCATCCAGGGCGCACGCATCATGGGCGCCACCGCGATTATCGGGGCAGACCCCGTGAAGGCCAAGCGAGAGGCGGCGCTCGAGCTGGGCGCCACACAGGTGGTCGACCCGAGCGGCACCGACACGTTGTCAGCGGTGCTGGCACTGACGCAGGATCGCGGGGTCGATGTGGCCTTCGAGGCAGTGGGCAGCCCGGAGTTGCTGCAGATGGCCTTCAACGCCGTCCGCCGCGGCGGCACGGCCGTCGCCGTGGGTGTGCCGGCGCCTCACCTTGAGCTCACGTTGAACGCGTTCTCGTTCCCATCCCAAGAGAAAACGCTGACCGGAAGCTGGCTGGGAGGGTCGTATCCCCCTCGTGATGTGCCGCGGCTGGCCCGGCTCTGGCAATCGGGCGCGCTGCGTCTCGCGCCGCTGATCTCGGCTCCTTACACGCTGGAGGATGCCCCGCAAGCCCTGCGCGACCTGGCCGAAGGCCGGGTGATCCGGCCGGTCGTGCATCCCGATCAAGGAACCACCAGCGAGATGACCGCGTCCTGAGGAGGGTCCACATGCAGGCATTCGAATCGGTCGGGGAGCTGTACGACATCCTCGGAGGCTTTTTCGAGAAAGTGCGGCACGTTCAAGAAGCGTATCTAATTCACCAGGTCGGAGGTGCCATCGCCTTCGAGTTCGAGCTGCCGCGGGGACGGCTGGTCTGGGTGCCGGACCCGGGGGACTCGGTTCCCTTCCACGTTGAAGAAGGTGCCGACGCCCAGAGTCTCCTCACGTTCCGGCAGAACGGCGACACGGCCCACCGCTTCTGGCTCGGGTACCTCGATCTCCAGCAGGCGCTCGCGCGACAGCAGGTGCGGGCCAGCGGCCCGTTGTCGCGCGCCATGAAGCTCATCCCCCATCTCGACAGCATCTATCCGGTCTACCACCAGCACCTGCACGAGATTGGCCGCGAGGACCTGGTGTGGCCGCGAACCGGAGAGCCCCGCCCATGAGCGGCGCCTCATCCCAATGGGGTCCCTATGTCGACGGTGCGACGGTTCCGGGTCAGGGTGCTCCCCTGACTCTCGTAAACCCGTCCACGGGACGCCCGTTCATGTCCATGGCCACGCCCGACCTGGACGGCGTCAACCGGGCCGTGACGACCGCCCGGGAAGCATTTGACGACGGCCGCTGGCGCGACATTCCGGTCCTCGAGCGGCAGAGGATCATGGGGCGTGCCGCCGCCCTGGTCCGGACCCACGACGGCGAGCTGGCCTCCCTCATTTCCGAAGACATGGGCATGCCCGAAAGTGCCGCCCGCTACGTGGAGGTGCCCTACGCGGCATCGGTCCTGGACTACTACGCCGGCCTTATCGCCCATTCCGGGGGAGAGACGGTGCCGGTCGACATCCCGGGTACCCCGCCGCATTTTCTCGCCTACACCGAGCGCGTTCCGGTCGGAGTGGCCGCTCTCATCTCACCGTTTAACTTTCCCCTCCTGATTCCGGCGTGGAAGCTGGCACCGGCCCTGGCCAGTGGATCCACCGTCGTCTTAAAGCCGGCGCCGGAAGCGCCCCGCGTGGCCCTGTACCTGGTGCGCCTCCTGGAGGAGGCCGGCGTCCCTCCCGGCGTGGTCAACGTGCTGCCTGGAGACGACGGCGTGGGCAGGGGGCTCGTCGCCCATCCCGGCGTGGACAAGGTCTCGTTCACCGGGTCCACCGCCGCCGGGCGCGAGGTCGCGGTCGGGGCCGGCGCGGGTCTGAAGCGGCTGTCGCTGGAGCTGGGGGGCAAATCCGCGGCCATCGTGTTTGAGGATGCCGACCTCGACAATGCCGTGAACCAGACGCTGTTTGGCCTCTTCTTTAACAGCGGGCAGGTCTGCCAAGCTACGGGCCGGATCCTGGTGGCAGCTCCCGTGTATGACGCGTTTGTGTCTCGCTACCGGGACCGGGCCGCCGCGCTGGCCGTGGGTGCGGCCACGGATCCGTTCACCGATCTGGGCCCGGTGGTGCGAGAGACCGCCCTGCAGCGTGCCGAGGACCTCGTGGGTGATGCCAGGGCACGCGGCGCCACCCTCTCTCTGGGGGGCCACCGTCTGCCCGAGGCCGGATCAGGCTTCTACTTCGCGCCCACCGTCCTGACGGACCTGCCTTCCGATGCCCGGGTGCTGCAGGAAGAAGTATTCGGGCCGGTAGCCTGCATCAGTCGGTTTGAAACGGATGAAGAGGCGGTCTTCCTCGCCAATGCCACGCCGTACGGTCTTGCGGCCGCGGTGTTCACCGAAGACATCCGTCGCGCGCACCGGGTGGCCAGGAGCGTCCGGGCCGGCACGGTATGGATCAATGTCACCCAGATGCTGAGCCCCACCCTCCCGTTTGGCGGATTCAAGGCGAGCGGCATTGGCCGCGAACTGGGCCGGATGGGACTTGACAGTTTTACCGAGTGGAAGACGGTGCTGGTGGACCTTAACGAGTCCCCCGCCACGTATTTTTGACGGGCCGGAGCTCGAAGTCGGGAGGCGATCGCGTGTTGAAGGCCCTGCTCCTCGATCTGGATGGAACCCTGATTGACCTCGACGGAGACCAGTTCCTGGAGTCATACATCGAGCGG
>JBMFXK010000037.1:0-11826 GCA_049964315.1 Clostridia bacterium
GCCCGGACACGGCCGGGTTGTTCATGCCCACCGCTCCCTTGAACGCGGGGTTCAGGAGATCGGTCCAGGTCCTCGGCGCCTGGCTGGCCGGCACCAGGTTGGTGTTGTAAACGATGGCTCCGGCCGCCGTCACGCCGGTCGGAAAGTACGCATGATCCTTCGGCAGCAGTGATTCGCCCAGACTGTTGTAATGGCTCAGGTTGGCAGGGCTGTAGCCGGTGAGCAGCTGACCCGAGGCGGCCAGGCTGGCCATGGGGCCATTGCCGTCAAACCAGATCACATCCCACTTGGGATTACTCTTCTCCGCGGCTACCTTGGCGAGGAGAGGCCCCGTCGACATGTCGGAGAGTTCCACCTTGATCCCGGTGGCCTTCTGGAAGGCCGTAGCCTCAGCCTGGTCATACCCTTGTGCCGAGTAAAAGATGAGCACCTGAGGCTTGTGGTTCGCGCTGGACCCGGCCGTGGGGCTTTGCCCGCACCCGGCTGCAAGCAGCGTCACTCCGGACAGCAGGGCGCCTGCCATGATTACTTGGTGCCGCACGCTGGTTGTGTCCTCCCCGTGTTCCCAAATAAGGGGCTCCGGCGGACAGCGTACCAACGCGCCGTTAAGCGTCTCCTAACGTTTGGCCAACGAACGGAGAAGATTGGGTTAAGACACGGGGAAGATTTCGCGTAGAACTGACGTCCATCGACGCCTATAGAGACGAAACGGCCCCCGGCGATTAACCGGGGGCCGCGTGGCCGAACTTCAGGCTGCTCTTAGCTGGGCGCCTTCACGGGTTCCGCCGCGGGACGACGCCCGGCGCCCAGCGGCACCGGCCCGATCTCGCGCATG
The DNA here is from genome assembly GCA_049964315.1 of Clostridia bacterium. Taxonomy (GTDB): domain Bacteria; phylum Bacillota; class Sulfobacillia; order Sulfobacillales; family JAIMBI01; genus JAKATP01. Next base: position 836 of record JBMFXK010000037.1, read on the forward strand.
TCCATCTCCAGCAGCGTGGGACGGCGCAGGGCGACCGCCTCCGCGATACGCTGCCGGAAACCGTCCGGGGTCGTGGCCCGCAGGGCTGTCAGGCCAAAGGCCTCGGCCAGCTTGACAAAGTCGGGGGCGTTCAGCTCCACACCGTGCAGCCGCCCGAACTCCCGCTCCTGGACACGCTTTAAGATGCCGTAGGCATGGTCGTTAAACACGATGAACACGACCGGAATCTGGTACTGGGCGGCGGTGGCCAGGTCACCCACATCCAGCAGGAAACCGCCATCTCCGGCTATCAGGACCACCGGGCGGTCCGGCTTCCCCACCTGGGCGCCGATCGCCAGCGGCAGTCCCGGGCCAATGGCGGCCGTGGTGGGATAGAGGAAGCCGTACGGATGCCGGATGGGGATGACGCGGTTTCCAAACGCATAGGCCGGGATGGTGGCGTCACACACCAGGATTCCCTGGTCGCCCAGCACCTCGGTGATCGACTCGGCTATCTCGCGCCAAGGACCGAGGTGGGACAGCGCCCGTTCCCGCGGCGCCACGTGAAGATGCGACGCCGTCTCTGTCGGCGCCCGCCGTGTTTTGGGCAGGGCCGTCAGGAGGGCGTCCACTGTCCGACGCGCGTCAGCGGCGATGAACACGTCTGCACGGTAGTTGCGGTCGCGCGTCGCACGGTCGAGGTTGACGTGAATGAGCTTTTTCGGCGGCCGGATGGACCATTCCGCGGTCGCGTCGTATCGGAACCGGGTGCCGACGCCAATCCAGAGGTCGGCGGTCTCCAGGTGTTCCCGCACCTCCGGGTCGGTCGTGAAGGCGCCGACGGCCATCGGATGGTGTTCATCCACGGCGCCGCGGCCGTTGGTCGAGGTGACAATGACCGCCTGCAGTCGCTCGGCCAACTCCTGCAGCGCGGGGCCGGCACCCGACCGGACCGCGCCGCCTCCCGCCCATATCACGATGGAAGGGCTGTCCTCGATGAGTTGGACCGCGGCCTCGACATCCTCGGCGCGCGGTGACGGGCGGTCAGGTTCCGGAACCGATGCGGGGATCTCCACGTCGGCCCGCTCGTACTGCAGGTCGATCGGAATCTCCACCGCAACCGGGCCTGGTCGACCGCTCGCCGCGACGTTCTTGGCCCGCACCAGGGTGGCCGGGATATCCGCCACCCGCTCGACCCGGAAGACCCGCTTTGTCACCGCGCCCAGGAACTCGGGCTGATGGTCCACCTCGTGCAGCTGACCCTTCCCCTTGTCGAGCCACTGGGTGGAGATCTGACCGGTAATGGTGAGAACCGGCGATCCGGCGTGAAATGCCTCCCACAATCCGGTCACCGAATTGGACGCTCCCGGTCCCGTGCTGGTGAGCGCGACCGCCATCCGTCCCGTGGCGCGGTAGAAGCCGTCCGCCATGTGCGCGGCCCCCTGCTCGTGACGCGTCACGACCAGACGCGGATCTGTCCGTCCCGTCATGGCGTCGACAATCGGAAGGTTGTGGACGCTCGGGATGCCGAACACGGTGTCGATCGATAGCGCGTGAAGCGTGGCGACGACAGCTTCGCCACCCGTCATTTGAGGCATCGGCGCTGCTCCCTTGCCAGGCTAGTCGAGCGTAACCTTGGTCAGCCAGTCGGCGTATTTGGGCTCCTCGCCCCGCACCACGCGCTCGAACACGTCGATAAGCTTCCGGGTTATGGGGCCGGTGCCGCCGCCCGGCACCTCGAATCCATCAATGGACCGGATAGGCCCGATTTCATGCATGGTGCCGGCGAAGAACATCTCCTCGGCAAAGTACGTTTCGGTGCGGTCGATCTCGCGTTCGACGACCTTGACGCCCACCTCTTCGCGCAGGAGATGGATGATGGAGTCGCGGGTAATGGACTCCAGGATGCCGGCGGTGGTCGGTGGCGTCGCCACGACCCCGTCGCGCACCATGAAGAAGCACTCGCCGCCGCCCTCCGTAATTTTGCCTTGCGTGTTCAGGAACACCCCGCTGTCATAGCCGCCGCGGCGAGCTTCCGACTGCGCGAAACGGGAGTTCAGGTAGTTGACCACCGCCTTGATGCGGGGCGGCATGATGTTGTCATTGATGCGGGTCCAGGAACTCACCATCACGGCTTCCGGCTTCGGGTCAGGAAACTTGGAGCCCACCACGCGAGTGGTGATGTAGATGTCAGCCGGCTGGGTGTCCATGGCGGTGACGCCACGGTTCCCGCTCATCCCATACGCCAGCGGCATCACGTAGAGGTCGTCGATGACGCCGTTGGCGCGAATGAGTTCACGCGTAGCCTCGGTCAGCTCCTCGATGCTCCAGCGCGAAGCAATGTGCATGAAGCGCATGGACCGCCAGAGCCGCGCCAGGTGAGCGTCGTATCGGAATAGGAATGTGGCCTTGCCATCCCGTGCCTTGTAGGCCCGGACTCCCTCAAACACGGCAGTCAGAGCGGGCCAGCCGATGCCGGTCACATGAACCTTGGCATCGTCCCAGAGCACGCGTTCGCCTGACCACCACAAATACTGCATGTTTGCCCGCGGCTGCGTCACGACCAACCATCCTTCCTGTCAGCGTCCTGTCAACGCTGTCAACCCTGTCCGCCAGGGCAAGGCGTGCGCGGGAGCTCGGCTCCCTCGTTATGCGGCACGCTCAACCTGGCGTCGGCGCGTGTCGAACGTCGGAGACTGCAGTCTCCGCGTCCGAGGCCCGCGCCTCATCCCGTGCATTGTACCGGAAATTGCGAACGCTTCGACCGCCCGCGGCACCCGGACGAAGAGAGATGTCGGGCCGCCATCATCCCAGGGATCTTGGACCCGGGTCGCGAATCCGGCGCCATAGACCGATACGAGCCGAGCGGAGGGATCGCGATGCCGATAACGATGACGACGCCGATCGTGCACCCCGGCGGGCGGGTGGCCTGGACGGACGCACCCATTCCGGAACCCGGCCCCGGTGAGGTGCTGGTGCAGATGGAGACTGCGGCCATCTGCGGCAGTGATCTGCACAGCATCTTTGGGGCGCCGCGGACGGAGCCCTTTCCACCGGGAGGGCCCGGTCATGAGGGCGCCGGTCGGGTGGCCGTTTCCCGGAGCTCCCGATTCTCCGAGGGGGACCACGTGCTGACCGTGCCTGACGCCGCGCGGGGCCACTGTTTTGCGGGCTACCAGGTGGTGCCGGATGCCTTTTTGGTTCCGCTGCCCCTCACCCTGCCGTTTGACACCGCCGTACTCGCACAGCAGCTGGGCACCATCGTATTTGCGATGAAGAAATTCTGGCCGGGATCCCCGGGCCGCAGCGCTGCCGTGCTGGGATCAGGGCCGGCCGGACTCGCCTTTGTAGGCACGTTAAGGCGACTCGGGTTCGAGTGGGTGGCGGCCATCGAGCCGCGTCCGTATCGGCGCCAAGCGGCGGAGCGGATGGGTGCATCCCTGACCGTCGACCCCGAGCGCGAGACGGTGACAGAGGCGATTCTGGCGGCTACGGACGGCCGCGGCGTGGATCTGGTGGTGGAGGCGTCAGGTCGTGATACAGCGCGGCAGCTGACACCCGGCCTGGTCAGGAGGGACGGCCGCATCGGCTTTTTCGGGCTTCCGGCCGGCCCCGAGCCGGTGCCGTTGGCGTTTGATGTGCTGTTCTCCAAGCGGGTTGACATGGCGCTGTCCGTCGGAGCTCAGTTCGAAGCGGAACTGAGCTCATTCCGACAGGCGGTCGACTGGGTGGCGCGCGAGCTCGACTATTGGAGCCAGCTCGTCACGCATCGTCTTCCCCTGTCTCAGCTGGAACAAGGGATTCGGCTCGCGAAGAACCCCGACGGCCCGATTCTGAAGGTGGTGCTGGAGATATCCGACACGGGCGCCCGGTCATGACCCGCCCAACCCCGTTCGATCTCGAACGAGCGCGACGGGATACGCCGGGCGTGTTCGGCCGCCTGTTTTTCGACAGTGCGGGGGCGTCACTCATGCCGACGCCGGTGGTGGAGGCGGTGAAGGCGCACCTCGATTGCGAGATGGAACTCGGCGGTTATACCGCCAAGGCTCGGGCGGAGGAGAGTCTGCAGGCGGTGTATGCCAGCGTGGCCCGCCTCATCGGCGGGAATCCTGACGAGATTGCCCTCATGGAGAACGCTACGCGGGCGTGGGATCAGGCATTCTACGGCCTCGAATTCCGGCCCGGCGACCGCATCCTGACCGACCTGTCGTGCTATGGAAGCAACTACCTGGCCTTCTTGCAATCTGCGCGCCGGACCGGCGTGGAGATCGTGCCGGTCGCCGATGCACCCTCAGGTGATCTGGATCTTCAGGCGCTGGAGGATGCCATCGACGAGCGCACCCGTCTCGTCGCCGTCACCTGGATCCCGACCGCCTCCGGCCGCGTCAACCCGGCGGCCGCCGTCGGCGAGATTGCCCGCCGCCACGACGTGCTGTACCTGCTGGACGCCTGCCAGGCGGTCGGCCACGTGCCGGTCAACGTGGCCGACCTGGGCTGCGACTTCCTGTCCGCCACCGGCCGCAAGTACCTCAGGGGTCCGCGCGGCACCGGGTTTCTCTATGTTCATCCCCGGGTCCTCAATCAGGTGGAGCCCGCCGTGGTGGATGTGCGCTCGGCCGAGTGGCTGGACCCCACCCATTACCGACTCCGCGACGACGCCCGCCGCTACGAGACATGGGAGATGAATTATGCGGCGCTGCTGGGCCTCGGTACGGCAGTCGACTACGCGCTGTCGTGGTCGGTCGACGTCACCTGGCCCCGAGTCCGTGACCTGGCTGCCCGCCTGCGCCGCGGTCTTGACGGCCTCTCCGCCGTCAACACGCAGGACACCGGAACCGAGCAAGGCGGCATCGTGACGTTTACGGTGGGCGGCCTCGGGGCCGCCGCGGTCAAGGAACGTCTGGGCGCCCGCGGAGCGATTGTGTCCGTCTCCAGTCCTGACGGGCAGCTGCTGGACTTTCACCGGCGGGGGCTGCCCGCCCTGGTGCGCGCCTCGGTCCACTACTTCAACACGGACGAGGAGGTGGACCGTCTGGTCGATCTGGTGGACGCTCTCTAAGGACGGGTCGGGTGGTTGGGTCCTGCTGCCATTGCCGGGACGGGCCATGCATGATAAGTGTCGGGCATGATGAGGCGGGCAGGGACGGTGGTGAGACGGTGATGGACCGCTCGCCGGGTGGCCGTCAGGCGGCGCGGGACGGGCGGTGTGGCGCGTGAACTCACGCACCGCCTTCGAGTACACCGCCATGGTTCTGATCTTCGGCTTTGCCTGGGTGGCTCTGAAGGAAGGCCTGTCCTACTGGCCGCCGTTTCTCTACTCCGCCTGCGTCATAGGCGGGGCGGCGGTGGTGAACGGCATTGTTCTGGTTGTGCAGCGCGTCCCCCTGGTCTGGAACTGGAAGACCGCGTATGCCCCCATGGTCTATGGCGTCATGCAGGCGCTCGTGATGATGGCGACATACTGGGGGCAACTGTACGTGCCAGCCGGGCGTTCGGCCCTCATCAACGCCACGATTCCCGCCTTCGCCCTCGTCATGGGCGCACTCATCTGGCGGATGTCCGTCACCTGGCGCCAGATCCTGTCCCTTGCCCTTGCCCTCCTGGGTGTTTCCCTGTCCCTGGGCCACGTCACGGGTGGAGGCTTTGCTGGCTCGGCGCTGGCACGCTATGGAGCCCAGGGGCTCCTTTTGCTGTCGGCGATTCTGTCCGCCTTCAGCATCACCTGGCTGCAGCGGCACCCCGTGCCGGACGTACCGATCCCCGCCACCACCTTCATCCGCCTTGTGACCGGCGCCGCCGTGCTGGGTGTGGCCTCGCTATTGTGGGAACCCGTGGCCGGAAGTCCCCACCTTACGCCGCTCAGTCTCGCGTGTCTGGGATACCTGGCCGTGGTCGACTGGTTTTTGGGCACCACGCTCTGGTTCGTGCTGATGCCGAAGGTGTCGAACCTGCTCTTGGCCATGACGACCGTAATCTCGGCAGTCCTGGCCATCGTCTTCGGGGCTCTCCTCCTGCACGAGTCGCTCTCGCTGATCGGCGCGCTGGGGGGCGCCATGGTGCTGGGCGCCACGGTGCTCCTGATACGGGAAGGGACGCCGCGCGGTTCCCCCCGTCAGCAGCCCGTGCGGTCGTCCTCGCTGGACAGGTAGGGGCGGCGGGTCTCCATCACGAAGTTCTTCCCGCTGCTTTGGGGAGGGATGGAAATGGCAACCCTTTATCGCAACGGGCGCATCACCACACTCGATTTCGCGGCGCCCGAAGTTCCCGCGCTGGCAGTCCAGGACGGGCGGGTGGCGTATCGCGGATCCGAAGACGGCGCCAGGGCCGCACTGGCCGGCGGGACCTTCCGGACCATCGACCTGGGCGGACGGCGGGTCTTCCCCGGCTTCATCGACGCTCACGCCCACCTGGCCCATTTCAGCATCGAGCACGCCAACCTGCGGTTGAAGCCGCTTTCCTCCCTGGCCGCCATCCTCGAGGCGGTGCGGGAAGAAGCCGCCCACGTGCCCGCCGGATCCTGGATCCGGGGCTCGGGCTACAACCATCTCACGCTCCCGGAACGCCGCCACCCGACCCGCCGTGACCTGGATGCAGCGGCTCCGCACCACCCGGTCGTCCTCACCCGCACCTGCGGCCATATCGCCGCGGTCAACACGGAAGCCTTGCGGCGCGCCGGCCTCTCGCTGCGGGAACCCGATCCGCCCGGCGGGCGCTTCGACCGAGATTCCGACGGCACCCTGAACGGCGTACTCTACGACCAGGCGATGGCCGCGATCCAGTCGGCTTCCGCCCCCGACGAGGCACGCCTGGCGGCATGGATGGCGGAAGGGAGCCGCACCTGGGCAGCGGCCGGCATCACGGCGTTTCACGATGCGGGCGGCCCGCCCGGCTATTTTCTAGCTCTGGGCCGGGCGTGCGCCGACGGCCTCATAGCGCAGCGTGTGGATGCCATGGTCTGGAACGGGCTCGGCGTGGACCAGCTGGATCGCTTTCTCGACGCCCACATCGGCACCGGTTTTCACCGCGGCCGCTTCTACATCGGGGCAGCCAAGATCATGATGGACGGCAGCTCGAGCGGGCCCACGGCGGCAACCCGGACACCCTACGCCGTCGATCCGGGTTTCTCCGGCATCCTCTATCGGGATCTATCGGAGTTGAAGGACGTCATGGCCCGCGCCGCCCGGTCTGGCTTCCAGCTCACCACGCATGCCGTCGGCGACCGGGCGGTGGAGATTTCTGCCCAAGCCATCGCAGAGGTGGGGATCCGCGAACGCCGGAACCGCATCGAGCATTGCGCGATGTGTCCGCAGGATCTGCAGCGCCTGATGGCCGGCGCGGCCATCACACCGGTGGCCCAGCCCGGTTTTCTGTACGAGTTCGGAGACGGATACGTGGAGAGCTACGGGCTTGATCGCGGCGGACACATGTTCCCGTTGAAGAGCTGGCTTGACGCAGGGCTCCGGGTGGCGGGAAGCTCCGACAGTCCCGTCACCGACTTCCGCCCGCTGTCCGGCATCGCGGCCGCGGTCAGCCGGCGGACGGCCGGGGGTCAGGTGCTGGCCCCGTCCGAGCGTATCTCCTTCGCCGACGCGCTGGGCCTCTACACCACGAATCCTGCCTGGCTCTCCTTCGCCGAGGGAGAGCTGGGCCGGCTCGCACCGGGATACCGCGCCAATCTGGTGGCGGTGATGGAGGATGTGGCCGCCATGGCAGAGGCGGATGAGATCCGGGAGTGCCCCGTGGTGTTGACCGCCATCGAGGACGAGATCGTGCACGGCGAGGACCTCATCTGAGTCTGCAGGCGCCGCCCGCCCCATCACGGGCGGCGCCCGCGGTTCAGATCTTCTGCAAGGCGCGTTCGAGGTCGCGGATGAGGTCGTCGGCGTCTTCAATGCCCACCGAGAGACGCAGGAGGTTCTCGGGAACCGGATTCACGTCCGCTTCGAATGCGGCGCGGTACTCGATAAGGCTCTCGACGCCGCCGAGGGAGGTGGCCTGAATGATGAGGCGCACGGTGTCGGCCACTTGCAGCGCCTCCTGGCGTCCGCCCTTGACGTAGAGCGCCATCATGCCGCCGAATCCGCCGGTCAGCTGGCGGGCGGCTACGGCGTAATCCGGATGATCCTTGAGTCCGGGGTAGCTCACACCGTCCAGCTTCGGGTGATGCTCAAAGTGGCGGGCAATGGCCAGCGCATTGGACGAGGCTTTCTCGAACCGCAGCGGGAGCGTCCGCATGCCGCGCATCAGCAGCCAGGCGTCCAGCGGATGCAGGATGCTGCCCGTAAGCTTGCGCACGGCACCCATCTCCTCGAACATCGCGCCGTCTTCCCGCACGGTCACGATGCCCGCCACCACGTCGCTGTGGCCGTTCAGGTACTTGGTCGCGGACTGCATGACAAAGTCCGCGCCCAGCTCTACCGGTCGGATGGTGACGGGCGGCGTGAAGGTGGCGTCAACCGCCAGCCGGGCTCCGGCAGCGTGGGCGCGATCTGCCAGCGCCTTCACATCCACCACCTCGCAGGTGGGGTTGACGACTGCCTCGGTCCATACCAGGACGGTCTGGCCGGGGCGTACGGCCGACTGGAAGGCGTTCTCATCCCGCACGTCCAGGAATGTCACGTCGATGCCGCGCCTATCGCGCAGACGCATCATCCAGCGCTTGATGCCCTGATACACCGTGTGATGTGCGATGATGTGCTGGCCGGTCTGCACCGTTTCCAGGATGGCCACCGCCGCACTGATCCCGGACGCGAACGCGAGGCTGGGGCCGCCGTTAAGCTCTCTCAGCATCCGCTCGGCGACGGCGGTGGTGGGACTGGATTCCCGACGGTAGCCAAACTCGTCCACATTGTGATGGAAGGTGGCCGAGAGATGGATGGGTGGGACGATGGCGCCTGTCTCCTCGTCAACGAAGTGATATCCCTGCGCCAGCAGGGACGCGATGGCGGGGTCCTCCGGCATGACGAACCTCCTCGACAAAAACCGTGTGGTCGGCGACGGCGCCCCCAGTATACTGCTGGCTCTTCCCGCACCTTCAGCGGCGCGGCAGGAATTCCGAAGTTGTTGAGAAATTTCTTCAATGGGTACCGCGGGCGTCCTTGGTGATGGCATGCTGAGAGATGACCATGGATCGCAAGGCCCCAGGCACCCGGCCCGAATTGTCGTATTGCGCTCGTGAGATTGAGTGTGACAGAGCTAGTTAGAGATTGAGGCTTCCCATCGCGAACCAGCTCACTGGTCCGGCGAGAAAGGAGTTCGCTATGGTTCCTGAACCTAAGCTGTTGGTCCCCGGTCCGACCCCGGTTCCCCAGGCCATCTTCCAGGCCATGATCACACCGATGGTGGCGCACCGGAACCCCGAGACCGTGGAGCTTCAGCAGAGCATCGTCCAGCGCCTCCAAACCCTCTGGTCCACCAGTGGCCCCATCATCCTGCAGACATCCAGCGGCAGCGGCGCGCTGGAGGCCTCTATCGCAAACGCGTGCGCCCGTGGCGACCGTGTGCTGGCCGTATCGGCGGGCGCGTTTGGGGAGCGGTTTGGCACCATTGCCGGCAAGCTCGGCATGCAGGTAGACTGGCTGCGCTTTCCGTGGGGCGAGGCAAGCCCGCCTGATGACATTGCCGCCGCTCTCCGCCAGAAGGATTACCAGGCCGTGCTGCTCATTCACAACGAGACCAGCACCGGCGTGCTGCATCCGATTCCCGAGATTGCGCGGGCCATCCGCTCGCTCGTGCCGGCCATTCTGGTGGACTCCATCAGCGGAACGCCGTCCGTGCCGACCGAGGTGGATCCATGGGAGATCGACGCGATTATCGCCACGTCTCAGAAAGGCTTCATGATGCCCCCGGGTCTCGGCCTGGTCGGCTTGGGCCATGACTCCCTGAGCCGCTTCCGCGGCGAAGCCGGTCTGTACTTCGACTTCGGTCCCTCCACCACCGGGCAGTTCCACTACACCATGCCGGTGTCGATGATCTTTGCCCTGGCCAAGAGCCTGGACTTGCTGGAGGAGGAAGGCGCGGAGACCCGCTTCGCCCGCCACCGCCTCATGAGCGACATGGTGTGTGCCGGCGCCGAAGCGCTGGGATTCACCGTCTTCGGTTCAATGGCCCACCAGTCTCCCACGGTCACCGTGGTAGCGCCGCCGGAGGGGGTCAGCAACCACGACGTCCGGAACTTTGCGCACCAGCACGGGCTGGACCTGGCTGGCGGGATCGGGCAGTGGGGCGACCGCGCCCTGCGCGTGGGCCATGTCGGCGCGACCGGGCCTCTCGACATGCTGATGGCGCTGAACATCATGGAGCTGGCGCTAGCGGCGCTCGGCAGCATTCCGGTTGACGGCCGGGGCAGTGCAGCGGCGCTCCGGGTCTGGGAACGGAACGTGCGCAAGCTCGAAACCGAGTCGCTCAAAGCCTGAGGATCTGAGGCCGGGCGCTCGCAGGGGCGCCCGGCTTTCCTATTCGCACACTACACCTCGCGGGCGCCGAAGTCGGGCAGCCCGGCCAACAAGGCGGCGGCTGGAAGCAGGGTCCACTGCCCGTCTTGGTTCTTGCGCCACAGGCCCAGCGTCATGGCGTCGGCGGCAATGCCCGCACCCACTGCGCCTCCCATCAAAGCGCCCAGTATGCCGCCCAGGACGGCACCGAGGGTGGCGGGATCCGCAGACTCCACGCGACGGCCCGCGAGTGCTCCTGCCATGCCCCCCGCCAGCAGGCCCACCAGAGCTTTGCGACCGGAAAGCACTGCCGTTGCGGTCAACACCATCTCGATGACGGTGAGGTTGGCGGCTGAGAGGGCGAGATCCACCGCCGTTGCCACCATCTGGTGCCGATCAGGCGATGCGTCTTTCTGCTCGAAATCATAGGCGGCCACGATGTCGGGTTCCACGAGGTCTGGTGCCAAGACCCGCTCGTGGAAACGCCAGTCGCGCACCTGTGCACCCGGCACTCTCACGGCAGTTATGAGGTAGGCCAGCATCCGCGTCTCCCGCGCGGGGTCGCGGACGCCGCGATAC